>NZ_JASCPP010000098.1:0-25880 GCF_029959745.1 Pseudomonas sp. PS01298
CACGCTCCAACACTTGGGCCGCGTCGCTTCGGATATTGCGATCCCACAGGGGATTGAAATAACGGCGACACCGCAATCCCCTGTGGGAGTTGTCGAGCTTCAGCGAGGCTGCGAAAGCGCTGTCTCAGGCGAAGAAAACGCCAGCAATGCCGCCGCCTTCGCAGCCTCACCAGGGTAAGCCAGCTCCCACACATGGGCCGCGTCGCTTCGGATATTGCGATCCCACAGGGGATTGAAATAACGGCGACACCGCAATCCCCTGTGGGAGTTGTCGAGCTTCAGCGAGGCTGCGAAAGCGCTGTCTCAGGCGAAGAAAATGCCAGCAATGCCGCCGCGTTCGCAGTCTCGCCAGGGCAAGCTCGCTCCCACACTTGGGCTGCGTCGCTTCGGATATTGCGATCCCACAGGGGATTGAAATAACGGCGACACCGCAATCCCCTGTGGGAGTTGTCGAGCTTCAGCGAGGCTGCGAAAGCGCTGTCTCAGGCGAAGAGAATGCCCGCAATGCCGCCGCCTTCGCAGCCTCACCGGGGCAAGCCAGTTCCCACACTTGGGCTGCGTCGCTTCGGATATTGCGATCCCACAGGGGATTGAAATAACGGCGACACCGCAATCCCCTGTGGGAGTTGTCGAGCTTCAGCGAGGCTGCGCAAGCGCTGTCTCAGGCGAAGAGAATGCCAGCAATGCCGCCGCCTTCGCAGCCTCACCGGGGCAAGCCAGCTCCCACACTTGGGCTGCGTCGCTTCGGATATTGCGATCCCACAGGGGATTGAAATAACGGCGACACCGCAATCCCCTGTGGGAGTTGTCGAGCTTCAGCGAGGCTGCGAAAGCGCTGTCGCAGGCGAAGAAAATGCCAGCGATGCCGCCGCCTTCGCAGCCTCGGCAAGCCAGCTCCCACCTACGCCCGCTCGTGAGCCGGTTACCGGGGCCCGGAAACCACCAGCATCTGCCCCGGCTTCAACGCCTGGCCAGTGCGCGGGTTCCAGCGCTTGAGATGTTGCATCTCGACGTTGAAACGTTTGGCGACGATATACAGCGAATCGCCTTTCTTGACCTTGTATTGCACCGGCTTCTTGCTGTCGGCCTTGGCGACCAACTTGCGCGTGTCCTGCATCACCAGGGTCTGGCCGACCTTGAGCGCCTGGCCGTTGAGCTTGTTCCAGCGCTGCAGATCATGCACATCGACCTTGTTCGCCTTGGCGATCAGCGTGAGGTTGTCGCCACTGCGCACCTTGTAGCTGCGGGTACGCCCGGCCACCCGTGCCGTTTCAACTTCGTCGAACACCGGCTTCTTCGGACGCAGCGCCAGCAATTCCTCGGGCTTCATCGCCGAAAGGCTGCTGGTGAGCAGTTGTGCCTTGGAACTTGGCACCAACAGATGCTGCGGGCCGTCCAGGGTGGTGCGCTGCTTGAGTGCCGGGTTGAGCTGGAACAGTTCGTCTTCGTCGATCTCGGCCAGCGCGGCGACCCGGGACAGGTCCATGCTCTGCTTGACTTCCACCACTTCGAAATACGGCGTGTTGGCGATCGGGTTCAGGTTGACGCCGTAGGCCTCAGGGGCCAGTACCACCTGGGACAGCGCCAGGAACTTGGGCACGTAGTCCTTGGTTTCCTGGGGCAGGGGCAGGTTCCAGTAATCGGTGGGCAGGCCGAGCTTCTCGTTGCGCTCGATGGCCCGGCTGACCGTGCCTTCGCCGGCGTTATAGGCGGCCAGCGCCAGCAGCCAATCACCGTTGAACATATCGTGCAGACGGGTCAGATAGTCCAGGGCGGCGGTGGTGGAGGCGGTGATATCGCGGCGGCCATCATAGGCGCGGGTCTGGCGCAGGTTGAAGTAGCGACCGGTGGAGGGGATGAACTGCCACAGGCCGACCGCATCGCTGCGCGAATAGGCCATTGGATTGTAGGCACTTTCGATCACTGGCAGCAGCGCCAGCTCCAGGGGCATGTTGCGCTCTTCAAGGCGTTCGACGATGTAATGAATGTAGAGACTGCCGCGTTCACCGGCGTTCTCCAGGAAGGACGGGTTGCTGGCGAACCACAGGCGCTGTTGCTCGATGCGTGGGTTGACGCCCAGGCCGTCCTGCAATTGAAAGCCCCGGCGCATGCGTTCCCAGACATCCTGGGGCACTTCGGGGCTGGGCTTCTCTGAAAGCCAAATAGGTTTTTGCTTGATCTTGGCGGCAAGATTGGGTTTGGGTTGCACGGTGGATTGTGCAGCGAAATTTGTCGATTGGCAGCCCGCCAGAGTCGCGGACACGGCCACCGCCACGGCTTGAGCCAGGCGGGTCAATGCGTCTGAATGGTTGGATTTACGAATAGATGACGACATTGGCTGGAAGTAAGTTCCGGGCAAAAATGTCGGGCGATTCTAGAAAGCACTTTGGTTCCGGTCAACCATTCAGAAATTGCGTATCAGATTGCATCCCGTTAGAACTTATCTTTCCAAGCCCTCAAGCTAGCAAACACCTCGGCCCCAGTGCGGTTGTCGCGGCCATTCCGTTCGTCCGCTTTTTGTTTAACGGATGTTTCAGCGGTACGCAAAAAGGGGTTGGTGAGTTTCTCCAGGGCCAGGTTGGACGGCAGCGTCATCTCGCCGCGGTCACGCAGTTGGCGGACGTTTTTCACGCGTTTGGCGATATCGGCGTTGTCCGGTTCCACCGCCTGGGCGAACTTGAGGTTGCTTTGTGTGTATTCGTGCGTGCAGTACACCCGCGTGTCGGCGGGCAGGGCGGCCAGGCGTTGCAGCGAAATGTGCATCTGCTCCGGCGTGCCTTCGAACAGGCGCCCGCAACCGGCGGCGAACAGGGTGTCGCCACACAGCAGCACGCCCTGGTGATAAAAGGCGATATGGCCCAGGGTGTGGCCGGGCACGGCGTACACGTCGAAATCCCAGCCGAGCACGTTGATACGGTCGTTATCCTGCAGGGCGACATCCCGCGCCGGGATGTTTTCGTTCGCCGGGCCGTAGACCTTGGCACCCGTCGCGCTTTTGAGTTGCTCGACACCGCCGACATGATCATGGTGATGGTGGGTGACCAGGATGTCGCTGAGGGTCCAGTCCGGGTTCTGCTTGAGCCAGGCCAGCACGGGCGCGGCATCGCCGGGGTCGACCACGGCGCAGCGGTTGGTCTCGGGGTCTTGTAACACCCAGATGTAGTTATCGGTGAAGGCGGGCAGGGCACTGATCTGTATCATTCTTCGATTCGCCAAGCTGAACACATTGGTGCATCTTAGAACGTCTAGGCGAGTTGGAGAATGCAATGACTGATAAAGCGTTCGCCCAGGCCGATCCTGAGTGGCTGGCACTGATCAGCGCCGCCCGCGAATGGCTGTCCGGGCCGATCGGGCAATTTCTGCTGGATGAAGAGCGGCGCATGCTCGAAGACGAGTTGGGCCGGTTCTTTGGCGGCTACCTGGTGCACTACGGCCCGTCGGCCCAGACACCGCCTGCCGCGCCGCAGGTGCAGCGCAACGTGCGCCTGGGGGCGCCGTTGCCGGGGGTGGAGATCGTCTGCGAAGAGCAGGCCTGGCCGTTGAGCGAGCACGCCGCCGATGTGGTGGTGTTGCAGCACGGCCTGGATTTCTGCCTGTCGCCCCACGGTTTGTTGCGCGAAGCGGCCAGCAGTGTGCGCCCAGGTGGCCATTTGCTGATTGTCGGCATCAACCCCTGGAGCAGTTGGGGCCTGCGCCATGTGTTCGCCCATGATGGCTTGCGCCAGGCACGCTGCATCTCGCCGTCACGGGTTGGCGACTGGCTGAACCTGCTGGGCTTCGCGCTGGAGAAACGCCGCTTCGGGTGCTATCGTCCGCCGCTTGCGTCCGCCAAGTGGCAAGGCCGGCTGGCCGGCTGGGAACGCCGCGCGGGTGCCTGGCAGTTGTCTGGCGGCGGCTTCTATTTATTGGTGGCGCGCAAGATCGTGGTCGGGCTGCGTCCCGTGCGCCAGGTACCACGCCAGTCCATGGGCAAGCTGGTGCCGATGCCGATGGCCAAGGTCAACCGCAAGCAAAGCGAACCGTAAAACTTTTTTTGATTTCAGACCGAGCAACCGATGACCGATAGCGTAGAACTCTTCACTGATGGTGCCTGCAAGGGCAACCCCGGCCCTGGCGGCTGGGGCGCGTTGCTGGTGTGCAAGGGCGTGGAGAAGGAGTTGTGGGGTGGCGAAGCCAACACCACCAACAACCGCATGGAACTGATGGGCGCGATTCGCGGCCTCGAAGAACTCAAGCGCCGCTGCAACGTGCTGCTGGTGACCGACTCGCAATACGTGATGAAGGGCATCAACGAGTGGATGGTCAACTGGAAGAAGCGTGGCTGGAAAACCGCGGCCAAGGAACCGGTGAAGAATGCCGACCTGTGGCAACTGCTCGATGAGCAGTGCAACCGCCATGACATCACCTGGAAATGGGTGCGCGGTCACATCGGCCATCCGGGCAACGAGCGCGCCGACCAACTGGCCAATCGGGGCGTGGATGAAGTGCGCGGCTACAAGCAGAGTTGAAGCCGGCTGACGTGTTAACATCGCGCCCTTTGATTCACACCACACCGTTGAGAGCTGAACCCTGATGGCCATCCGATCTGTTGTACTCGATACCGAAACCACCGGCATGCCGGTGACCGACGGCCACCGGATCATTGAAATCGGCTGTGTCGAACTGATGGGTCGCCGCCTTACCGGTCGCCACTTCCACGTCTACCTGCAACCGGATCGCGACAGTGACGAGGGCGCGATCGGCGTCCACGGCATCACCGACGAGTTCCTCAAGGGCAAGCCGCGATTCGCCGAAGTGGCGGACGAGTTCTTCGAATTCATCAACGGCGCCCAGCTGATCATCCATAACGCGGCGTTCGACGTCGGCTTCATCAATAACGAATTTGCCCTGATGGGGCAGACGGATCGCGCGGACATTTCCCAGCACTGCTCGATCCTCGACACCTTGATGATGGCCCGCGAGCGTCACCCCGGCCAGCGCAACAGCCTCGATGCGTTGTGCAAGCGGTATGGCGTCGACAACTCCGGCCGTGAACTCCACGGCGCCTTGCTCGACTCCGAGATTCTCGCCGACGTTTACCTGACCATGACGGGCGGGCAAACCAGCCTGTCCCTGGCAGGGAACGCGTCCGATGGCAGCGGTTCGGCGGAAGGCTCGGGCAACCGGCCTTCGGAGATCCGTCGCCTGCCGGCGGACCGCAAGCCCACCACGATCATCCGCGCCAGCGAGCAAGACCTGGCCGAGCATGCCGCGCGCCTGGAAGCGATTGCCAAGTCGGCGGGCGCGCCGGCGTTGTGGACTCAACTGACCCAGCAATAACCGTCCCCTGTGGGAACCGGCTTGCCGGCGATAGCGATGTATCAGCCATGGATAACGCGGCTGGCTCGACGCTATCGGCGGCGAGCCGGCGCCTGCAGCTGATGTGCATCGCTTTCAAAATCTTCATTCGCGCCATTGCCCGCAAGCTTCTACCCTGAGTGCATAGCCCTCAGGACTGCCCGCACCCATGTACAAAGACCTGAAGTTCCCAGTGCTGATCGTGCACCGTGACATCAAGGCCGACACCGTTGCCGGTGATCGGGTTCGAGGCATCGCCGGGGAGTTGGAGCAAGAGGGCTTCAGTATCTTTTCCGCGGTGGACTACGCCGAAGGCCGGCTGGTGGCCTCTACCCATCATGGCCTGGCGTGCATGCTGATTGCCGCTGAAGGCGCCGGCGAAAACACCCACCTGCTGCAGAACATGGTCGAGCTGATCCGCCTCGCGCGGGTGCGGGCGCCGAACCTGCCGATCTTTGCCCTGGGCGAGCAAGTCACCCTGGAGAACGCCCCGGCCGATGCCATGAGCGAACTCAACCAACTGCGGGGCATTCTTTACCTGTTCGAAGACACCGTGCCGTTTCTCGCCCGCCAAGTGGCGCGTGCGGCGCGCACTTACCTGGACGGCCTGTTGCCGCCGTTTTTCAAGGCGCTGGTGCAGCACACCGCCGACTCCAATTATTCCTGGCACACCCCCGGCCATGGCGGCGGCGTGGCTTATCGCAAGAGTCCGGTGGGGCAGGCGTTTCATCAGTTCTTTGGCGAGAACACCCTGCGCTCGGACTTGTCGGTCTCGGTGCCCGAACTAGGCTCGCTGCTCGATCACACCGGGCCGCTGGCCGAAGCCGAAGCCCGCGCCGCGCGTAACTTTGGCGCCGATCACACGTTCTTCGTGATCAACGGCACGTCGACCGCCAACAAGATCGTCTGGCACTCCATGGTCGGGCGCGACGACCTGGTGCTGGTGGACCGCAATTGCCACAAGTCGGTGTTGCATTCGATCATCATGACCGGTGCCATCCCGCTGTACCTGTGCCCGGAACGCAACGAACTGGGGATCATCGGCCCGATCCCCCTGAGTGAATTCAGCCCGGAATCGATCCGTGCCAAGATCGAGGCCAGCCCGCTGGCCCGTGGTCGACCGGCAAAGGTCAAGCTGGCGGTGGTGACCAACTCCACCTATGACGGGCTGTGCTACAACGCCGAGCTGATCAAGCAGCAATTGGGCAACAGTGTCGAGGTGCTGCACTTTGACGAGGCCTGGTACGCCTACGCTGCCTTCCACGAGTTCTTCGCCGGCCGCTATGGCATGGGCACCTCGCGGACCGCGGACAGCCCGCTGGTGTTCACCACCCACTCAACGCACAAGCTGTTGGCGGCGTTCAGCCAGGCTTCGATGATCCATGTGCAGGACGGCGGCGCCCGCCAGTTGGACCGTGATCGGTTCAACGAAGCGTTCATGATGCATATTTCCACCTCGCCGCAGTACAGCATCATCGCCTCGCTGGACGTGGCCTCGGCGATGATGGAAGGCCCCGCCGGGCGTTCGCTGCTGCAGGAAATGTTCGACGAGGCCCTGAGCTTTCGTCGCGCGCTGGCCAATCTGCGCCAGCACATTGCCGCTGAGGACTGGTGGTTTTCCATCTGGCAACCGCCCTCGGTGGCCGGTATCGACCGCGTGGCGACGGCGGATTGGCTGTTGCAGCCGCAGGATGATTGGCACGGCTTCGGCGATGTGGCTGAGGACTATGTGCTGCTGGACCCGATCAAAGTCACCCTGGTGATGCCGGGACTCAACGCCGGTGGCGCCCTGAGCGACTGCGGCATTCCTGCGGCGGTGGTCAGTAAATTCCTCTGGGAACGTGGGCTGGTGGTGGAAAAGACCGGGTTGTATTCCTTCCTGGTGCTGTTTTCGATGGGCATCACCAAGGGTAAATGGAGTACCTTGCTCACCGAGTTGCTGGAGTTCAAGCGCAACTACGACGCCAATGCCAGCCTGGCCAGTTGTTTGCCATCGGTGTTCGCACAGGGCCCGTTGCGCTATCAGGGCCTCGGCCTGCGCGACCTGTGCGATCAGTTGCATAGCTGTTACCGTAGCAACGCGACCGCCAAGCACCTCAAACGGATGTACACGGTTTTACCGGAAATCGCGATGAAACCGGCGCACGCCTACGACCAACTGGTCAGGGGCGAGGTGGAAGCGGTGTCTATCGATGCGTTGCCAGGGCGCATAGCCGCGGTGATGCTGGTGCCTTATCCGCCCGGCATCCCGCTGATCATGCCGGGCGAGCGCTTTACCGAGTCGACGCGATCGATCATTGACTACCTGGCCTTTGCCCGGACGTTCGATAGCAGTTTTCCCGGTTTTGTCGCCGATGTTCATGGATTGCAACACGAAGACGACGGCAGTGGTCGTTGTTACACCGTCGATTGCATCAAGGGTTAAGAATGTTTATGCAAGCTGTAATGAACCCGAAGTATCCGGGGCTCAGTGTACGGGTCGCCGACGAAGGCTTTGATGCCTACGTGTGGGGCAATGACTTCAGCTTTGAGGTCGTTGCCTACGGTGAGCCGCAGATGGACAAGCGGGTCGATCAATGGCCCGTGGAGCGCATCGTGCCGTACCGCAAGTGCTATGGCATCGACCCGGAGGAATTCGCCAGTTTTCGCGATGCGCCGGACAGTGCGATCTTCATGGCGTATCTGGATGATCGGGCGGTCGGGCATATCGTGATCAGTACCAACTGGAACGGCTTTGCCCACGTGGACGAGTTGGCGGTGGCGTTGCCCGCGCGACGCCATGGGGTGGCCAAGGCGTTGCTGGATGTGGCGCAGTTCTGGAGCCGCAAGAAAAACCTGCCGGGCATGATGCTCGAAACCCAGAACAACAACCTGGGGGCCTGCCGTTTGTATGAGCGTTGCGGCTATGTGATGGGCGGGATCGACCACCTGCGCTATCGCGGCATTGATCCGCAGACCCGCGAAGTGGCGATTTTCTGGTATCGGTTGTTCAAGGTGTAGGGGCGAGGGGTTTGGTGTCGCTGGCGAGCAGGCCCTCGGCCTTTTGCGTGACGATCTCCAGCAACGCATTCAGGGCCGGTGAGGCCACGCCCTCCTTGAGGGTCAGCGCATACAGGCTGACCATGATCGGCGGCGACACCGGGCAGGCATCCAGCCCGGCCTCGCGCGCACCGAACGCGGTGAAGGGGTCGACAATCGCCAGGCCTTCGCCGGCTTCCACCATGCTGCGCATCATCTGGTAAGTCTGCACCCGTGTCTGCACCACCGGCAGCGGGCGCAAGGCTTGCAGCTTGGCGTCCAGCAGGCGGCTGAGCGGGTCTTGTCCTTCCAGGCCGATCATCGATTGGCCGGCCAGGTCCTGCAGCGCAATGTACTTTTGCTTGGGCTTGAGCCAGCCATGGGGTGCCAGCAGTTGCAGCTTGCCTTGGGCCAGCACGCTGCAGTGGATTTGCGGGTGCTGCGGGTCATGCAGGCTCAAGCCGACGTCGGCTTCATGCAGCAGCAGGCTCCGGACGATATCCCGCGTCGGCTGGCTGGAGAGGTTGCATGGTGTGTCCTGGAAGCGTCGGCGCAGCACTGCAATACTGTGTGGCAACAATTGGTTGGCCAGCGGCGGGGTGCAGAGGGCGCGCAAGGTCGGAGCGTGATGGTGTTTCAAACGGCTGGCCAGGCGTTGCACCGGTTCCAGTGCTTCCTGCAGGTGGGCCATTTCGACCTGCAGCTCCAGGGTCTCGCGGGTCGCTTGCAAGCGACCACGCACGCTGGCGAACAACATGAAACCCACTTGCTGCTCGGCATCCTTGAGCGTCGCCTCTACATCGCCCACAGGCAGTTGCAACCATTCGGCGGCCGTGCCGAGGTGTCCGGTCTGCAAGATGGCCTGAATCACTTCGATATGACGTAAACGCATGGCCGGAGTCTAGGGTCAGGAGGACGGGGATTCAATGGGTGGGCAAAAAAGAGCTGGGGCGTTGATTGGCGTCGACTACCGTTAATCATGCACGCAACTGCAACCAGCAGGCTGTATAAAGAGTGTTCAATCGCGCGATGACGGAGAGCCTTACCATGCCGGGAAGTACCAGGGTCAATACCCTCCAGCTCCAACACGGCTTTACCCGGTGGGCGGTGTTGGTGGCACTCGTCATCATTGGCTTGCTCGCACTCGCCGTGGGCCCGCGATTGTTTGGCGATGTGGTGCTGACGGAAATTTCCACGGCCAAGACCCAGGTGGCCACGCTCGGTGCAGCCGTCGAGCGGTTTCACCAGGACACCGGCCGCTACCCGACTGACAGCGAGGGCCTTGAGGCCCTGGCCACGCAGCCGGCGGGCGAGACGAAATGGAAGGGGCCTTATGTCGACGAAGACCTGCTGAGCGATCCCTGGGGCGTTGCCTATCAGTACCACTTCCCGCCTACCCAAACGCGAACGCCGTTCAATCTGTTTTCGTTCGGCAAGGACCGCACACTGGGGGGCGTGGGTGAGAACAAGGATATTACCTACGGCGACCAGTAAATCATCTGGCATTACCCATCGACCTGATTAGAATGGCTCGTCTGATCGACAACGACCAAAGCCGGTGACCGGCACACACAACAAAAACAGGTCTGGTCTCATATGCGTTTGCCCTCGATATTCCTCGGGGTAACGGCCAAGCCACTGCTGGTCCTGGTGACCGTAGGGTGCGTGGCCGCTTATCTCTTCAGCAATCATGACGAAATCACCCCGCAAAACCTTGCCCTGGAGGCGTTTATCCGTACCGAGGAACAGGTGGGCGCGCAGGTGGGTACGGTGCTGGACATGACGCTGGTCAGGCAGGTGGTGGCGTATCCCGCGTACAACTCGCCGGGCTACACGCGCCTGATGTATGCGGTGGAGGGCGAGCGGGGGAGGTTGATGGTGACACTCAAGCAAGTCGACGGGGAGCCGGGGCTGGAAATCACCGAGATCCGCCGGCCGTGATCGCCCGGCCCAGTCAATGCCGTCAATGGCCGGGACTGAGCGGGTACGTTCGGGGGATCAGGCTTATGAAGCGAGGGTGGTCTGCGATTCGCGCACGATGATGGTCCCCGACTGGATCAGCTTGAACTCATCGCCTTCCAGTTTTTCTACACGGTCGCCAATGGCCAGCTTGTAGGTGGTGGTGGGTGCCGAGCCAGCCAGGTCGCCTTGCGCCGGGTTGGATTCCTGGAACTCATGCACCGAGTACACACGTCCTTCTGCGTCTCTGGCATGAAACTGTCCGACTAGTACTGCTGCCATCTGTTTAGAACCTCTGGAGATAAACACTCGATTTGCGGTGGTGTAGACCGTCATAGAGCGGGGTAGTTTACCTATGGAAAAAAAATACTATTCGCTGACCTTTTCAGACACTTCCTACGCATTGGGCTGCGAGACAAACGCCTGGAGGATTATCAAAACCTTCTGGTGAACGCGCCGCGAAGACTCTATAACTACAAGCTCCTTTAGTCAGACGTCGGGAAACCCCAATGAGCAAGGTCTACACGATTGCCGTCCTGGTTGGCAGCTTGAGAAAAGACTCGATCAACCGCAAGGTCGGCCTGGCATTGGCCGAACTGGCCCCTGCCAACCTAAAGTTGAACATTGTGGAAATTGGCGATTTGCCGCTCTACAACGAAGACATCGACGGTGCTGCGCCGCCGGCAGCGTACAGTACTTTCCGTCAGCAAGTACGCTCATCCGACGCGGTGCTGTTTGTGACCCCGGAGTACAACCGCTCCGTGCCCGCCCCGTTGAAGAATGCGATTGACGTGGGTTCGCGCCCATACGGCCAAAGTGCCTGGAGCGGCAAGCCGGGCGCCATCATCAGCGTGTCGCCGGGTGCGATTGGTGGGTTTGGCGCCAACCACCACCTGCGTCAGTCGCTGGTGTTCCTCAATGTGCCGTGCATGCAGCAACCGGAGGCCTACCTGGGTGGCGCGGGCAGCGTGTTCGATGAGTCCGGCAAGGTCTCGGACAAGACCAAGCCGTTCCTGCAGGCCTTTATTGATGCCTACGGCCAGTGGGTAGAAAAACAGACAGCCTGAGCCGATAACCCGAGCCAAACGGGGGAGTGGGCACGCCCGCTCCCCGCCCAGCCGGCTTTATCGCAGCCAGTTGGTGCGCGCCAGTTCGATCACTTCATCGCCGCGCCCGCTCATCACCGCCTTGAGCATATACAGGCTGAAGCCCTTGGCCTGCTCCAGCTTGATGGTCGGTGGCATCACCAGTTCCTGGGTCGCGGTGACCACGTCCACCAGCACCGGGCCATCATGGGCCAGGGCACGACGCAGGGCCGGTTCCAGGTCTTCGGATTGCTCCACGCGAATGCCGAGGATGCCCATGGCGTTGGACATCGCCGCGAAGTCCGGGTTTTTCAACTCGGTGCCGGCATCCAGGTAGCCGGCGGCCTTCATTTCCATGGCGACAAAACCCAGGGATGAGTTATCGAACACGATGACTTTGACCGGCAACTGCAGCTGTGCCAACGAGATGAAATCCCCCATCAACATGGCAAAGCCGCCGTCACCCGACATCGAGATCACTTGCCGCCCGGGGAATGCCGCCTGGGCACCGATGGCCTGGGGCATGGCATTGGCCATGGAACCATGGTTGAACGAGCCGATCAGCCGGCGCCGGCCGTTCATCTTCAAGTAGCGCGCGGCCCACACGGTCGGCGAGCCGACGTCGGCGGTGAAGATGGCATCGTCATCGGCCAGTTCACTGAGCAGGCGCGCGACGTACTGCGGGTGAATCGGTCGATTGGCCTTCGACGGTTGCGCGAGGTCATCCAGCCCCTGGCGGGCTTTCTCGTAGTGCTTCAGGGAGGTCTCGAGGAAGCTGCGATCGGTCTTGCGGGTCAGGCGTGGCAGTAGCGCGTCGAGGGTCTCGCTGACGTCGGCGGCGATGCCCAGGTCCAGTGTGGCACGACGGCCCAGCGCCTGCGGGTTGCGGTCGACCTGGATGATCTTCGCGTCAGTCGGGTAGAACTGGCGATACGGGAAGTCGGTGCCGAGCATGATCAGCGTGTCGCAGTCGAGCATGGCGTGGTAACCGGAGCTGAAGCCGATCAGGCCGGTCATGCCCACGTCGAACGGGTTGTCCCATTCCACGTGCTCCTTGCCGCGCAGGGCGTGCACCACTGGGGCACCCAGGGCGTCGGCCAGGGCGACCACCTGATCGTGGGCACCGGCGCAGCCACTGCCGCACAGCAGGGTGACTTTCTCGCTGCTCTCGAGGATTTCAGTCAGGCGCTGCAGGTCCTGTTCCGCCGGCAGGGTGCGCGGTGCGTGCAGGGCCGGCCAGGGCTTGAGTTTGTCTTCGACCTCCAGCAGCGACACATCCCCCGGAATCACCACCACCGCCACACCGCGATTGAGGATCGCCGAGCGCATGGCGCGGTGCAGCACGTGCGGCATCTGCTCGGGGTTGGTGACCAGCTCGATGAAGTGGCTGCACTCCTTGAACAACTCCTGGGGATGGGTTTCCTGGAAGTAGTTCAGGCCGATCTCGGACGAAGGGATCTGCGCCGCAATCGCCAGTACCGGCACATGGTTGCGATGGCAGTCGAACAGGCCATTGATCAAGTGCAGGTTGCCCGGCCCGCAGCTGCCGGCGCACACGGTCAGTTCACCAGTGGCGGCGGCCTCGGCACCGGCGGCGAAGGCGGCCACTTCTTCGTGGCGCACGTGCATCCACTCGATGCTGTCCATGGTGCGCAGGGCGTCGGTGAGGCCATTGAGGCTGTCGCCGGTCAGGCCCCAGATGCGCTTGATGCCCGCCTGTTCAAGGGTGGTCGCCAATTGCTGGGCCAGGTTGATTTTCGCCATGAAGAACTCCAATCGTCAGTGAGGTTAAAAATTGCTGATCAATAGGGGACAGTTCGATCACGGCGAATGCTCCGCGCTTAATGTGAAGATTGCGTCATGGCCGCACGGTATTGCCGGGTACGCCGCGCGATAAACCACTGGTCGCGGACCAGCGCCGTCCATGCGATCACCTTGGGATTGGGCCGGTGTCCACGGCTCAGGCGGCGCATCTGGTAGCGCACCACGGCGAGGATGGCGAGGGCGGCCAGGGGTTTGCGCTTCCAGTCGATAGGTTGCAGTTGCGGGTTGAGGTCGCGGCCTTCGCGCCAGTGCTTGATCAGTTGCGGCTCCAGGGTCAGCGCGGTGGCGATGCCGGCCATGGCAATGCCGCTGTCGAGCACTTGTTGCACGATGGGCAGGCGGCGAATGCCACCGGTGACCATTACCGGCATCGTGGCGATGGCGGCCACTTCGCTGGCGAACGCCAGGAAGTAGGCTTCGCGTGCCAGGGTGCGGCCGTCGCGTGCTTCGCCCTGCATGGCCGGTGCTTCATAGCTGCCGCCGGACAGCTCGAGCAGGTCGATGGGCAGCGGGTTGAGCATCTCGATCACGGCGCGCGCGTCGGCCTCGTCGAAGCCGCCGCGCTGGAAGTCCGCCGAATTGAGCTTGACTGCTACGCAAAATGACGCGCTGACGTTGGCGCGCACTGCGTGGATCACCTCCAGCAGCAGGCGCGCACGGTTCTCCAGCGAACCACCCCAACGGTCGGTGCGCCGATTGCTCAGCGGCGACAGAAACTGGCTGATCAGGTAGCCATGCGCGCCGTGAATCTGTACCCCGGTAAAGCCGGCTTTTTCAGCCAGGCGGGCGCTGGTGGCGAAGCGCTTGATCACGTCCTGGATATCCTCCTCCGTCATGGCCCTGGGCTTGGCGAACATCTTGGAAAAGCCGCCCAGGTCAAGGGCGACGGCGGAAGGTGCTATTGCCTGCTGGCCCAGGTTGGCCATGGTCTGGCGGCCCGGATGGCTGAGCTGCACCCAGAAATGCACGCCCTTGGCGCGGGCCACATCGGCCCATTCGCGAAAGCTGTCCAGGTGCTGTTCGTCTTCGAGGGCCACGCCGCCGGGACCGGTCATGGCGTGGCGGTCGATCATCACGTTGCCGGTCAGCAGCAGGCCCGGCTCGCCGTCTGCCCAGGTCTTGTATAACTGCTTCAATTCGCGGGACGGGGCCTGTTGGGCATCCGCCATATTCTCTTCCATCGCGGCCTTGGCGATACGGTTGGCGATGACTTGGCCATTGGGCAGTTGCAAGGGTTCAAAGGGTGACATGGGTTGACTCCTGAGCAGGGGAGGCCTCAGGCTAAGCTTAAAGTTAACTTTAATGTCAAGCAGGCAGTGTCGATGAATATTGGTGAGTTGGCCAAACAGAGCGGGCTGGCGGCGTCGCGTATCCGTTTCTATGAAGCCGAAGGGCTGATCAGCCAGGTGGGGCGCCAGGCCAATGGCTATCGCCGCTATGCACCGGAGGCCTTGCAGACGCTGCGCTTGATCCAGAGCGCGCAGCAGGCCGGTTTCACCTTGCAGGAACTCAAGGCGCTGATGCCGGCCCCCGGCGAGCACAAGCGCGACGAGCTGATCGAGGCGCTCGAGCGCAAGGTCGAGCAGATTGAAGCGATGCAGGCGCAACTGGCGCACAGCAAGGCGCAGTTACTCGGGGTGATCGACGCGGTACGCGCGCAACCGGAAGGTGTGCCGTGTTCGATGGGGCAGAAACAGGTGCTGGCGTCGATCAAACTCAACTCATAAAAAAAGCCCTGGCATGCCAGGGCTTTTTCATTTGTGCAGACTCAGCGGCGACGGAACAGCGGCAGCGGTTCATCCGTTGCAGCCTGGTACGTCACCGAGAAATCCTTGAGGCTTTCCAGTGCTTCGTACGGGTCTTTGTCGGCGCGCAAGGCGAAGGCATCGAAGCCGCAGCGGTGCAGGTAGAACAGCTGGTCGCGCAGCACGTCGCCAATCGCCCGCAGCTCGCCCTTGTAACCGTAGCGGTCACGCAACAGGCGGGCGTTGGAGTAGTTGCGACCATCGGTGAAGGCCGGGAAGTTCAGGGCGATAACCTGGAAGTGCGCCACGTCTTCGCCGATTTCCTCGGCCTCTTCATCGGCGTCCAGCCACACACCCAGACCGCCGTCGCGGGCCTTGAGGGCGTGGCCGTGTTCGCGCCACAGGGCCAACGGCACGATCAGGTCGTCGCAGTTGGAAATGCCATCGAAGCTCGCGTCCTTGGGCAGCAGGTGCCAGGTTTCGTCGACGACTTCGTTGTTCTTAATGATTCGCTGCATAGACGCGCTCCTTGAACAGGTCAATGCCGATGCGCTGGTAGGTGTCGATGAAACGCTCATCTTCGGTGCGCTGTTCGATGTACACGTCGATCAGCTTGCCGATCACCTCGGGCATGGCTTCCTGGGCGAAGGACGGGCCGAGGATCTTGCCCAGGCTCGCATCGCGGCTGGCGCTGCCACCCAGGGACACTTGGTAGAATTCTTCGCCTTTCTTGTCCACGCCCAGGATGCCGATGTGGCCGACGTGGTGGTGACCACAGGCGTTCATGCAACCGGAGATGTTCAAGTCCAGCTCGCCGATGTCGAACAGGTAGTCCAGGTCGTCGAAGCGGCGCTGGATCGATTCGGCGATCGGGATCGACTTGGCGTTGGCCAGGGAGCAGAAGTCGCCGCCCGGGCAGCAGATGATGTCGGTCAACAGGCCGATGTTCGGCGTGGCGAAACCGCCTTCGCGCAGCTCGCCCCACAGGGTGAACAGTTGGCTCTGTTCAACGTCCGCGAGAATGATGTTCTGCTCGTGGGAAGTACGCAGTTGACCGAAGCTGTAGCGGTCGGCCAGGTCGGCGACGGCGTCCAGCTGTTTGTCGGTGATATCGCCCGGGGCAACGCCGGTCGGTTTCAGCGACAGGGTCACGGCCACATAGCCAGGACGTTTGTGCGCCAGGGTGTTGCGGGTGCGCCAGCGGGCAAAGCCTGGGTGCTGCTGGTCGAGCGCGGCGAGCTCGGCGTCCTGATTGCTCAGGGCCTTGTACTCGGGGTCGACGAAGTGCTTGGCCACACGGTGTACTTCGGCTTCGGTCAGGGTGGTCTGGCCGCCGCGCAGGTGTTCCATCTCGGCGTCGACTTTCTGGGCGAATACCTCAGGGGTCAGCGCCTTGACCAGGATCTTGATCCGGGCCTTGTACTTGTTGTCACGACGGCCATAGCGGTTGTAGACCCGCAGGATCGCGTCGAGGTAGCTCAACAGGTCCTGCCACGGCAGGAATTCGTTGATGAACGCACCGACCACCGGGGTCCGGCCGAGGCCACCGCCCACCAGCACGCGGAAGCCCAGCTCGCCGGCGGCGTTGTACACCGGCTCCAGGCCGATATCGTGGACTTCGATGGCCGCACGGTCCGAAGTCGAGCCATTGATGGCGATCTTGAACTTGCGCGGCAGGTAGGCGAATTCTGGGTGGAACGTCGTCCATTGGCGGACGATTTCACACCAGGGGCGTGGGTCGATCAGTTCGTCGGCGGCAACGCCGGCAAACTGGTCGGTGGTCACGTTGCGCAGGCAGTTACCGCTGGTCTGAATGGCGTGCATCTGCACGGTCGCCAGTTCGGCCAGGATGTCCGGCACATCTTCCAGCGCCGGCCAGTTGAACTGCACGTTCTGGCGGGTACTGATGTGGGCATAGCCTTTGTCGAAGTCGCGGGCAATCTTGGCCATCATGCGCATCTGGCGCGAGGTCAACTGGCCGTAGGGCACGGCAACTCGCAACATCGGCGCAAAGCGCTGAACATAAAGGCCATTTTGCAGGCGCAGAGGGCGGAACTCTTCTTCGCTCAGTTCACCTGCTAGGTAGCGTCGGGTCTGATCACGGAACTGCTTGACGCGGTCCTCGATGATGCGCTGATCGTATTCGTCGTATACGTACATATAGGTCCTGTTCTCGGCAAATCTGCGCGCACGGCCGCGCACTCCCAACGGAGCCGGCGCACGATACCAGTTTGCGTTTATGCGCAAAAGTGATGTTTGAGTATATGCAAATAACCAAAATGACTAATGAGAACGGTTATCGCGATACCCACATTTGTCATGCGGGCAATCGTCGACTTTACTGTGATCGTGTCTGAACGTGATCACCTATAAAACCGACAAGAGGCGATGCGATGAGCAATTCGACAAAAGCCCGTAAACCCGACAGTACCGTGGACGCCTGGGCCATTCTGTTCTTGATAATCCTGGTGGTTGGAACTGCCGTGTTCTGGGTCAGCCACCAGTAGTTATAGATACGGACCCCTGTAAGAGCTGGCTTGCCAGCTCTGACAGACAGGTTGGGTTTATACGCCAGCCACGTGCAGCACCAGTTGCACGATGCCAAACAGCGTCAGCGCAAACACCGCCGTGAACAGAATGCCCAGGATCACAAAGTGGCTGGGCTTGCCGTGGGTGAAGTCGCGGGCGCGGTTCTTGCCGCTCTGCACGCCAAAGGCGGCCGCCATCACGCTGTGGAGCATCTGCCAGAAGGTTGGCGGCTTGTTGTTGGCTGGATCGTCCATACATCCCTCGACACAAGGTGTGTGAGGGACAGCATAGACAATCCCCCAGGCGTCAGTTGTCGTAGCCCAGGTTGGGGGCCAACCAGCGCTCCGTCACGGCCAGGTCCTGGCCTTTGCGTGCGGTGTAGCTGCTGACCTGGTCCTTGTCGATCTTGCCCACGGCAAAATACTGCGCCTGCGGGTGGGCGAAGTACCAACCGCTGACCGCCGCCGCCGGGAACATCGCGTAGTGCTCGGTGAGGAACACACCGCTGCGCCCGGCGTGCATTTCGCGGGCCTCGGGGTCGAGCAGTTGGAACAGCTGGGCTTTCTCGGTGTGATCCGGGCAGGCCGGGTAGCCGGGGGCAGGGCGGATGCCGCTGTACTGCTCCTTGATCAGCGCCTCGTTATCCAGTTGCTCGTCCTTGGCATACCCCCAGTGCTCTTTACGCACCTGCTGGTGCAGCCACTCGGCGCAGGCTTCGGCGAGGCGGTCGGCGAGGGCCTTGACCATGATCGAGTTGTAGTCGTCCCCCGCGTCCTGGTAGGCCTTGGCCACTTCTTCGGCGCCGATGCCGGCGGTGGTGATGAAGCCACCGATGTAGTCGGTCACGCCGCTGTCCTTGGGTGCGACGAAGTCGGCCAGGGAGAAGTTCGGCTTGCCGTCGGTCTTGATGATCTGCTGGCGCAGGTGGTGCAGCCGGGCGATCGGTTGGCCGTCATCACCGTAGACTTCCAGGTCATCGTCCTGCACCTGGTTGGTCGGCCAGAAGCCGAACACCGCACGTGCGCTGATGAGCTTTTCGTCGATCAGTTTCTTGAGCATTTCCTGGGCATCGGCATACAGCGCGGTGGCGGCTTCGCCGACCACTTCATCGTCGAGGATGCGCGGGAATTTGCCGGCCAGGTCCCAGGAGATAAAGAAAGGGGTCCAGTCGATGTACTCGGCCAGCACCTTGAGGTCGATATTGTCCAGCACCCTGGAGCCGGTAAAGGTCGGCTTCACCGGCGTGTAGGTTGCCCAGTCGAACTGCGGCTTCTTGGCGATGGCTGCCGGGTAGCTCAGGCGTTCGGTGCGCGCGCTGCGGTTGGAGGTGCGCTCGCGCACGTCGATGTATTCCAGGCGGGTCTTCTCGACGAAGCCGGCCTTCAGCTCCTTGGACAGCAGCTGCGTGGCCACGCCCACCGCGCGCGAGGCGTCGGTCACGTAGATCACTGCGTCGTTGCTGTACTTGGGTTCGATCTTCACCGCCGTGTGCGCCTTGGAAGTGGTCGCGCCGCCGATCATCAGCGGCAGGTAGAAGTCCTGGCGCTGCATCTCGCGGGCCACGTGGACCATCTCGTCCAGGGACGGGGTGATCAGGCCCGAGAGCCCGATGATGTCGCACTTCTGCTCCTTGGCCACCTGCAGGATCTTCTCCGCCGGCACCATCACGCCCAGGTCGACAATGTCATAGCCGTTGCAACCGAGCACCACGCCGACGATGTTCTTGCCGATGTCGTGCACGTCGCCCTTCACCGTCGCCATCAGGATCTTGCCCTTGGCTTCCGGCTTGTCGCCTTTTTCCAGCTCGATGAACGGGATCAAGTGGGCCACGGCCTGCTTCATCACGCGTGCGGACTTGACCACCTGGGGCAGGAACATTTTGCCGGCGCCGAACAGGTCGCCGACGATGTTCATGCCGGACATCAACGGGCCTTCGATCACCTCGATCGGGCGCGCGAACGACTGGCGGGATTCCTCGGTGTCTTCGACGATGTGGGTGGTGATGCCCTTGACCAGTGCGTGTTCCAGGCGCTTGTTGACGTCCCAGCCACGCCATTCCTCGGTCTCGGCTTCCTTGACGCTGCCGTCACCCTTGTACTTGTCGGCAATGGCGAGGAGGGCATCGGTGCCTTCCGGGGTGCGGTTGAGCACCACGTCTTCCACGGCGTCGCGCAGCTCGGTCGGGATCTGGTCGTAGATCTCCAACTGCCCGGCGTTGACGATCCCCATGGTCAGGCCGTTGCGGATCGCATACAGCAGGAACACCGAGTGGATCGCCTCGCGCACCGGGTTGTTGCCGCGGAACGAGAACGACACGTTGGACACGCCGCCGGAGGTCAGCGCGTATGGCAGCTCGTCGCGGATATAGGCACAGGCGTTGATGAAGTCGACGGCGTAGTTGTTGTGCTCCTCGATACCGGTGGCGACCGCGAAGATGTTCGGGTCGAAGATGATGTCTTCCGGCGGGAAGCCGACTTCATTCACCAGGATGTCGTAGGAGCGTTTGCAGATTTCTTTCTTGCGCGCCTCGGTGTCGGCCTGGCCGGCTTCGTCGAACGCCATCACCACAACAGCCGCGCCGTAGCGTTTGCACAGCTTGGCATGGTGAATGAACTGCTCGACGCCTTCCTTCATGCTGATCGAGTTGACGATGCCCTTGCCCTGGATGCACTTGAGACCAGCCTCGATGACTTCCCACTTCGAGGAGTCGATCATGATCGGTACGCGGGAAATGTCCGGTTCGCCGGCAATCAGATTGAGGAAGGTCACCATGGCCTTCTTCGAATCCAGCATGCCTTCGTCCATGTTGATGTCGATCACCTGGGCGCCGGCTTCGACTTGCTGCAGGGCGACTTCCAGGGCCTCGGTGTAGTTGTCTTCACGGATCAGGCGGGCAAAGCGCGCGGAGCCGGTGATGTTGGTCCGCTCGCCGACGTTGACGAACAGCGAGCTGCGATCAATCGTGAACGGCTCCAGGCCCGACAGGCGGCAGGCCTTGGGAATGTCCGGGATCACGCGCGGCGCATACCCGGCCACGGCCTTGGCGATGGCTTCGATATGGCCCGGCGTGGTGCCGCAGCAGCCGCCGACGATATTCAGGAAGCCGCTCTGGGCGAATTCCTCGATGACTTTGGCGGTTTGCGACGGCAGTTCGTCGTACTCGCCGAATTCGTTGGGCAGGCCGGCGTTGGGGTGCGCGGACACATGGGTGTTGGCCTTGTTCGACAGCTCCTCCAGGTACGGGCGCAACTCGCTGGCACCCAGGGCGCAGTTGAGGCCGACGGACAGCGGCTTGGCATGGGCCACGGAGTTCCAGAACGCTTCGGTGGTCTGGCCCGACAGGGTACGGCCGGAGGCGTCGGTGATGGTGCCGGAGATCATGATCGGCAGCTCGACATTCAACTCCTCGAACACGCCTTGCACGGCGAAGATCGCGGCCTTGGCGTTGAGGGTGTCGAAGATGGTCTCGATCAGGATCAGGTCGGCGCCACCTTCGATCAGGCCCTTGGTGGCCTCGGTGTAGTTCTCCACCAGTTCATCGAAGGTCACGTTGCGGTAGCCGGGGTTGTTCACGTCCGGCGACAGCGAGCAGGTGCGGCTGGTAGGGCCGAGCACGCCGGCGACGAAACGCGGCTTGGCCGGGTTTTCCAGGGTCTTGGCGTCGGCGATCTTGCGCGCCAGGCGTGCGCCTTCCACGTTCAATTCGTAGGCCAGTTCTTCCATGCCGTAGTCGGCCATGGAAATGCGCGTGGCGTTGAAGGTGTTGGTTTCGAGGATGTCGGCACCGGCATCCAGGTAGGCTTTTTCGATGCCGCCGATCACGTCCGGACGGGTGATCACCAGCAGGTCGTTGTTGCCCTTGACGTCGCTTGGCCAATCGGCGAAGCGCTTGCCGCGGTAGTCCTGCTCTTCGAGCTTATAGCTCTGGATCATCGTGCCCATGCCGCCGTCGAGGATCAGGATGCGTTCCTTGAGGGCTTGGTGAAGGGCGTGCAGGCGAGCGCTACGATCGGGCATGGGACTACTCTAGTTCAGGCATTACGGAGGGCGTGGATCATAGCAAACCTGTGCGCTTTTAGAGCATGCAAGGTTTTTGCATGAATATCGCTCACGTTGATGACGCGTCGACATCGGTAGACTTGTCGGTAATTTTTCAGCGCACGCATTGAATCGGGACCGGATACATGTCACTTCGTCTTATCGTCAGCGCCGTCCTGGCCTTGATAGCCAGTACTGCCACGGCAGAAGGTCCCGCTCCGGCGATCTCTTATACCCGCGACATCCAACCGATCTTCACCGAGAAATGCGTGGCCTGCCATGCCTGCTACGACTCCGCTTGCCAATTGAACCTGGGCAGCGCCGAGGGCGCGGCGCGCGGGGCTACCAAAGTGCCGGTGTACGACGGCGAACGCAGCCAGGCCACGCCGACGACCCGATTGTTCTACGACGCCTTCGGCAAGCAGGCCTGGCAGCAGAAGGGCTTCTATTCGGTACTCGATGCCCAGGGCAGCCAGGCCGCGCTGATGGCGCGCATGCTGGAGCTAGGGCATAACGCGCCGCTGCAGCCGAATGCCAAGTTGCCCGAAGAGATCGTGCTGGGCCTGAACCGCGAGAACATGTGCGCAATGCCCGGCGAATTCAACGCCTATGCCGGCGCCCATCCCAAGGAAGGCATGCCGCTGGCCGTCACCGGCCTGACCGACCAGCAATACCAGACCCTGCAACGCTGGCTGGCCTCCGGCGCGCCGATTGATGAGCAGGGCCTGGCGCCCAGCGCCAGGGAAGCGCTGCAGGTGCAGCAGTGGGAAAACCTCTTCAACCAACCGGGCGCCCGCGAAAGCCTGGTGGCGCGCTGGTTGTTCGAACATCTGTTCCTCGCGCACATCTATTTCGAGAACGGCGAGCCGGGGCATTTCTTCCAATGGGTGCGTTCGCGCACGCCAAGCGGCCAGCCCGTCGACCTGATCGCCACGCGCCGCCCGAATGACGACCCCGGCACCCAGGTGTACTACCGGTTGTGGCCAGTGCAGGGCGTGATCGTGCATAAAACCCACATCACGTACCCGTTCAGCGCGGCGAAGATGGCGCGCATCAAGGAGTTGTTCTACGCCGGCAACTGGCAGGTCGACGCCTTGCCGGGTTACGGGCCGGGCCGTCGTGCCAACCCGTTCGAAACCTTCGAGGCGATCCCGGCCAAGGCGCGCTACCAGTTCATGCTCGATAACGCCGAGTATTTCGTACGCACCTTCATTCGCGGGCCGGTGTGCCGTGGGCAGATCGCCACGGACGTGATCCGCGACAACTTCTGGGCCCTGTTCCAGGACCCCGAGCACGACCTGTACATCACCGATGCGCGTTATCGCGGCCAGGCCACGCCGCTGCTGGCGATGCCGGGGCAGAACGATGACGTCGGCAGCGTGCTGAGCCTGTGGCTGGCCTACCGCGACAAACGCAATGAATACGAGGCCTTGCGCCGCGACAGTTACGCCGATCTGCCGCCGCCGAGTTGGTCGAGCCTGTGGGCCGGCAATGACAATGCCTTGCTGAGTATCTTCCGCCACTTCGACAGCGCCTCGGTGACCAAGGGCCTGATCGGTGAGGTGCCACAGACGATGTGGCTGTTCGACTACCCGCTGCTGGAACGCACCTATTACCAATTGGCGGTGAACTTCGATGTGTTCGGCAATGTGTCGCACCAGGCCCAGACCCGCCTGTACTTCGACTTGATCCGCAACGGCGCCGAGCAGAACTTCCTGCGCCTGATGCCGGCCGACAGTCGCGAGGATTTCCTCGACGACTGGTACCAGAACAGCGGCAAGCTCAAGTTGTGGCTGGACTACGAGTCCATCGACGACGACACGCCCACCGGCCTGCACCTGGATGCCAAGGACCCCAAACGTGACTTTGCCAACCAGTTGCTCGCGCGATATGGCGACCTGAATGCCAGTCCGGACCCGATCAACCGTTGTGACGGCGCCTTCTGCTCGCGTGACGGGATCGACCCGGCGCTGCAGGATGCCGAGCAGGCCCTGAGTCGCCTGACGGCGCGCCCGGCAGCCGGGCTCAAGGTCATCGACCAATTGCCTGAGGCGACGATGCTGCGGATCGAGACCACCCGCGGCAAGCGCGTGGTCTACAGCATGTTGCGCAACCGCGCGCACAGTAACGTGGCGTTCCTGCTGGGTGAGGCCTACCGCTATCAGCCGGGCCTGGACACCGTGACCATCTACCCCGGCGTGCTCAGCAGCTACCCGAACTTCATGTTTAACATTCCTGCGCAGGAAGTCCCCGAGTTCGTCGCCGAAATGGAGCGGGCCAAGGACGCCAACCGCTTTGAGAAGATTGTCGACCGCTGGGGCGTGCGCCGCAGCCATCCGTTGTTCTGGCAGTACTTCCATGATTTGTCGCGCTACATCCGCGAAACCACGCCGGTGGAAGAGGGTGTGCTGGATATGAACCGCTACGAGAATCTTTGATCGACCTTTGTCCGCCCGCCATGGTCCCAACTTCAGGCATCGGTGTTGGGAAGGGTGGCGGACAATGTTGATCTCGGTACAGGCGCTGCGCGCTCTGGCGGCCTGGACAGTGGTGGGGCACCACTTCATGCAGATTTTCTTCGGCTTCAAGGCGGACACCGTCCTGGGCCGGCTGTTTGTGGAAAAGGGCGCGGCGGGCGTGGACGTGTTTTTCGTGATCAGCGGCCTGGTGATCTTCCTGTCCACCCAGGACAAGGACCTGCCGCCCTGGCGATTCCTGCTCTACCGCCTGTTGCGCATCGTGCCGGCCTATTGGTTCTACACCTTGCTGATGGCCTTGCTGGTGGTAGTTGCCCGGCCAATGCTGCCGGATCAGAGCGTCGATGCGGCCCATGTGCTGATGTCATTGTTCTTTATCCCTTCCGAGAACCCCGGCGGCTATGGGGTGTACCCGACGCTCAACGTGGGCTGGACGCTGAACTACGAAATGCTCTTCTACCTGCTGTTCGCCTGGGCGCTGCTGTTCCGTCGGCAGTGGCGATTGCTGGTGGTCGCGGCGCTGTTGTTCGCGGTGTGCGAGGCCTGGACGTCATTCGGCTGGATCAGCGAGTTCTACCGCTCGGATATCGTGGTCGAGTTCTTGATGGGCATCGGCATTGGCATGCTCTACCGCAAGGGCTGGATTCGTCCCGGCGTGTGGCTGCCGTTGCTGGGCGTCGCCGCCGCGCTGCTGGCGATCTACCATTGGCCGGCTTCGCCACGGGCGCTGACCTGGGGCCTGCCCAGCGCGGTGCTGGTGGTGGCGTGCATGGCGCTGGAGCGCTTCTTTGCGGACAATCGATTGCTTAAAGTGCTGGGGGACTGTTCCTATTCGGTGTATCTGCTGCACGTGCTGGTGTTGTCCGCCGGTGGTTACGCCGCCCAGCGCTACGGCCTGAACCCGTATGCCGTACTGGCGGTGTGCGTGGTGATCATCGGCCTGGGTGCCCTGGGCAGCTACCGTTGGCTGGAAAAGGGTAGTTATCGCCTGCTCAAGGGCTGGTTCGATGGCGACCAACGGTCAAATTTATCCCGACAAAAATACTAGGACTTTGTACCTCTGTAATGATTTGGCGTAAACTGCCCGCAAGCCTGTGAGGAGTTTCCATGACTGCCATAACCATTACCGACGCCGCCCACGATTACCTGGCCGACCTGCTGTCCAAGCAGAACACCCCGGGTATTGGTATCCGCGTCTTTATTACCCAGCCCGGCACCCAATACGCCGAGACTTGCATTGCCTACTGCAAGCCTGGGGAAGAGAAACCTGAAGACACCGCGCTGGGGCTGAAAAGCTTCACCGCGTACATCGACGCCTTCAGCGAAGCCTTCCTCGACGACGCCGTGGTCGACTACGCCACCGACCGTATGGGCGGCCAGCTGACCATCAAGGCGCCGAACGCCAAGGTGCCGAACGTCAATGCTGACAGCCCGGTCAACGAGCGCATCAACTACTACCTGCAAACCGAGATCAACCCGGGACTGGCCAGCCACGGCGGTCAGGTCAGCTTGATCGATGTAGTGGAAGACGGTATCGCCGTATTGAAATTCGGCGGCGGCTGCCAGGGCTGCGGCCAGGCGGACGTGACCCTGCGCGAAGGCATCGAGCGCACCCTGCTGGAACGTATTCCAGAGCTCAAGGGTGTACGCGACGTGACTGACCACACGCAGAAAGAAAACGCCTACTACTGAGTAAGGCGTTCATTGCGAACAAAAAAAACGGCGCCCCGTGAGCGCCGTTTTTTTATGCTTTAAATTCAATGATTTACGCTATCCATCTGACAAATTAGATCAAGAGTGGGAGCGGGCTTGCTCGCGAATGCGGTGCCCCAGTCACTCAATTAGTTGACTGACGCACCGCATTCGCG
>NZ_JASCPP010000099.1:0-25145 GCF_029959745.1 Pseudomonas sp. PS01298
CGCGAATGCGGCGGGTCAGCCAATACATGGGTTAACTGACCCACCGCATTCGCGAGCAAGCCCGCTCCCACAGGGGGTTAGGCGATGATCTGGCGGACGAGTAACAGCAGCAGGAAATGCAGGGGATAGAGGACATAAGCCCAACGCCGCATGGCCGGTGGCGAGACGTTTTTGGCACGTCGCAACAGAAACAGACCAGCCAATGGCGCAATCAGACATGCCGCCAACCCCATCAATGCGACCGGCGTGCCGCTCTCGAGCAAAATCTGCCATTGATTGGCGGCCACGCAAACCACCCCCGGCAACAGGCTGAAATACCAGGCACGACGAAACACCAGCAGCATCGCCAACGGCAGCAATACGCCGAAAAAACCGAACATCAGCTGCGCGGAAAACACGGCCGCAATGGTGACGGCAATCAGCGCCAATCCTCTATCAAAAAGCGTCTTCTGCTGCCATCCTCGGGCAACCAGCAGACCCAACGCAAGGGTCGGCAGCACGTTCAAGGTATCGGCATCGTCGATAAACAGACGGTACGGCACTTCACTGATCACGCTGAACAGCAGCAACCAGCCCAGATAGCGCCATTGGCCCGTCACCGGCGCGCCCTTGACCCGATGCAAATTCGCCGCAATCGCCAGGCAAAACCACGGGAACGCCAGGCGCCCCGGTACGTACAGGCCATCCAGGCTCAGCCCGACATAGCGCAGGTGATCAAGCACCATGCACAGCAGCGCCAGCCACTTGAGCAGGTCCAGGGCGCCATCACGGACGCGTCTGACAGGAATCGTTTCAGTGCCGTGCATAATTCCCCAGTGACTTTGCATTTACAGTGCGTGCGCACGCCCGACAATCTTGGTTACAGTGCGCACCAACATCGACCACAGGAATGGGCCATGACCGACAAGAGCCAACAATTCGCCAGCGACAACTATTCGGGCATCTGCCCGGAAGCCTGGGCCGCCATGGAACAAGCCAACCAGGGCCATCAACGCGCCTACGGCGATGATGAATGGACCCATCGCGCCGCCGACGGTTTCCGCAATCTGTTTGAAACCGACTGCGAAGTGTTCTTCGCCTTCAACGGGACTGCAGCCAACTCGCTGGCGCTGTCCTCGTTGTGCCAGAGCTACCATAGCGTGATTTGCTCGGAAACCGCCCACGTCGAAACCGACGAATGTGGCGCACCGGAGTTTTTCTCCAACGGCTCCAAGCTGCTCACCGCGCGCACCGAAAACGGCAAGCTGACCCCGGAATCGATCCGTGAGATCGCCCTCAAGCGCCAGGACATCCACTACCCGAAACCGCGCGTGGTCACCCTCACCCAAGCCACCGAAGTCGGCAGCGTGTACACCCCGGAAGAAATCCGCGCGATCAGCGTTACCTGCAAGGAGCTGGGCCTGAACCTGCACATGGACGGCGCACGCTTCTCCAACGCCTGCGCGTTCCTCGGCTGCTCGCCGGCCGACCTGACCTGGAAAGCCGGGGTCGACGTGCTGTGCTTTGGCGGGACCAAGAACGGCATGGCGGTGGGCGAAGCGATCCTGTTCTTCAACCACAAACTGGCTGAAGACTTCGACTACCGCTGCAAACAGGCCGGCCAGCTGGCGTCGAAAATGCGCTTCCTCTCCGCGCCGTGGGTGGGCCTGCTGGAAAACGACGCCTGGCTCAAACACGCACGCCATGCCAACCACTGCGCGCAGCTGCTGAGCAGCCTGGTGGCAGACATTCCGGGTGTGGAATTGATGTTCCCGGTACAGGCCAACGGCGTGTTCCTGCAACTCTCGGAACCGGCCATCGCCGCACTCACGGCCAAGGGCTGGCGCTTCTACACCTTCATCGGCAAAGGCGGTGCGCGCTTCATGTGTGCGTGGGATACCGAAGAAGAGCGCGTAAGAGAATTGGCTGCGGATATTCGGGAAGTGATGAACGCTTAACGTAGGAAAAAGGCCAGCGCATACTGGCTGAATGCCGAGACTGTTTATTGATATTTCTGACAGCAGCGAACCCGCTTTTCGTTGACTAGCCTCTTGGAACCCGGAAGGAAAAGGCCGCTGCAGCGACCTCCTTTCGGGTATCACCGCCTGCCGAACAATCGGCCGGAAATGGAACTCCAGCAGAGGACTACACCATGGAATATCAAAACAACACTAACAACCTGCAAGGCGACGGCACCATTAGCACCACCGTCATTGATTGGGATGAGTTTCGCAAATACGCAAAAGTCGGTGACACCATCCGCGAACCATCCAGGACCTTGCGGATCTACGACAAAGTCTACGAATTGACAGCATCAGGCCAGCACTTCGTCGTGCATATCTATGCCCAGTAACCTCTAACTGATCGTTCCCACGCTCTGCGTGGGAATGCAGCCCGTGACGCTCCGCGTCCAGGCCACAGCACGATTCAAGGATGAATTGATGGGCAGAAGTCGTTACACCATTACCGAACCTGAAAAGCCACACTTCCTGACTTTCACCGTCATGGAATGGCTACCGCTATTTACCCGCGACTACCTCGTCGGCCATCTATTGAGCTGCTGGCGCTATCAACAAACCCACGAACATCTCAATCTCTACGGCTACGTAGTCCTCGAAAACCATCTGCACTGCATCGCTCAGGCGTCGGATCTTGGAAGATGCGTCGCTCAATTCAAATCGTTCACAGCCCGAACCATTATCGACGACTTGCATAGCCGAGGAGCTGAACGAGTGTTGCAGCGCCTGCGCTTCAGCAAACGAGCCCACAAGGCAGATCGGGCTTATCAGCTATGGCAGGAGGGCTCACACGCCGAACTGGTGTACAGCGAATCAGTGATGCGCCAAAAGCTTGATTACATTCACCACAACCCGGTAAAGCGCGGCTATGTGGACTTGGCGGAACACTGGCGATATTCCAGTGCCCGCAACTATGCAGGACAAGAAGGTTTGATCGAGATTCAGCGCTGGACCTGATCATTCCCACACTCTGCGTGGGAATGCAGCCCGTGATGCTCGGCGTCATACAGCGGGACGCGGAGCGTCCAAGGAGGCGTTCCCACGCGGAGCGTGGGAACGATCAGGATGAGGGTCAGAACTCGATGCGCACATCACCCTTGGGCACACTGCAGCACGACAGGATGTAGCCTTCGGCTTCGTCTTCCTCGGTGATCCCGCCGTTGTGGTCCATCTCGACCTCCCCGCCCAGCTTCATCACTTTGCATGTTCCGCAGATGCCCATGCCGCAGGCCTTGGGGATCAACAGCCCAAGCTTGGCCGCCGCTGCGTGGACGGTTTCGCCAGGCGCCACGCGAATGCTCTTGCCCGAGGCAATGAACTCCACCTGGTGCAGGTCCGCCAGGTCGATTTCCGGTGCCTCGGCCGCTTGTTCGGCTTGCTCCACCGCATCGGCGCGCGCTTCCGGCGGCGTCGCGCCGAAGGATTCCTCGTGGTAGCGCGCCATGTCGAAACCGGCAGCTTCCAGCAGGCGCTTCACTGCGTTCATATAAGGCGTGGGGCCGCAGCAGAATACTTCGCGCTCCAGGAAGTCCGGCACCATCAGCTCGAGCATCTTGTGGTTCAAGTAGCCGCGATAACCGGCCCAGGGCTCGCCCAGCCCGTGTTTCTCGCAGATCAGGTGCAGGCTGAAGTTGTCGATCCGCGACGCCATGTGTTCCAGCTCGCGGTGGTAGATGATGTCCTTGGGCGAACGGGCGCTGTGGATAAACGTCATGTCGACGTTGGCGTTGGTGTCGTAGAACCAGCGCGCCATGGACATCACCGGGGTAATCCCCACGCCACCGCTGAGGTACAGCACTTTCGGGCTCGGGAAGTCGATGGCATTGAACAACCCCACCGGACCGTGCACCGCCAGTTCCTGGCCTTCATGCAGGGTGTCGTGCAGCCAGTTGGACACACGCCCACCGGGCACGCGCTTGATGGTCACCGAGAAGCTGTAAGGCACCGACGGTGAACTGGAAATGGTGTAGGAGCGCATGATCGGCTGGCCGTCGATTTCCAGTTCCAGGGTCACGAACTGGCCCGGCTTGAAGAAGAACAGGATCGGCTGGTCGGCCATGAAGCAGAAGGTGCGCACGTCCCAGGTTTCCTGGATGACTTTGACGCAACGGACGATGTGTCGACCATTGGCCCAGGTCTGGGTGGTGACCGGATTCAGGAAGCTGTTGGACATGCTGTTCTCCGTAGCCGTGTGTCGGCCTGATGGTGGCGATTCTGCGTAACGCGAGAACCACCCATTTACCTATCTGCGACATTCACATACTTATCGCGACCAGCCCCCATACCACGGGGGTTGCGCGTCGGGATCAGAGTGGGCCATGTCGCTCATGGATAAGGTTCGGGGCATCGGCGGCCCCACACTCGCTTCCAACAACGACGCTTTCTTTACGCCTTGCACAGCAACAACCGTAGCCACTTATCCCGGCCACACAGAATGGCCATGAGGACACACACGATGGACGTCACCGCAACCCTGAGCTTGGGCGATCCGCTGGAACCCGCACGCAAGGCCACCGCGCAAATGCTGCAAGAGCGCGAGCGCACCTTCTCGCTGCCGCAGCCGTTCTACTCTGACGAACGGCTGTTCGATATCGACATGCAGGAGATCTTCCAGAAAGAATGGTTGATCGCCGGCATGACCTGCGAAATCCCTACCAAGGGCAACTACCTGACCCTGCAAGTGGGCAAGAACCCGATCATCGTGATCCGTGGCGCCGAAGGCGTGGTCCATGCGTTCCATAACGTGTGCCGCCACCGGGGCTCGCGCCTGTGCACCAGCGACAAGGGCAAGGTCGCCAAACTGGTGTGCCACTACCACCAATGGACCTACGAGCTGGACGGCCGCCTGCTGTTCGCCGGCACCGAGATGGGCGCCGACTTCGATATGAAGCAGTACGGCCTCAAGCCAGTGAACGTGAAGACCGCCGGCGGCTACATCTTCATCAGCCTGGCCGAGAATCCGCCGGCCATCGATGACTTCCTGTCGACGCTCAATCACTACATGGAACCGTACGACATGGAGAACACCAAGGTGGCGGTGCAAACCACCTTGATGGAAAAAGCCAACTGGAAACTGGTGCTGGAAAACAACCGCGAGTGCTACCACTGCAACGCGTCGCACCCGGAGCTGTTGAAAACCCTGCTGGAATGGGACGACGTCACCGATCCGCGCGCCGACCAGGCCTTCAAGGACCACGTCGCCGCCTCGGCCGCCGCCTGGGATGCCGAGAAAATCCCTTACGCCCACGCCAGCTTCGGCCTGCGCAACCGTATCGTGCGCATGCCTTTGCTCAAGGGCACCGTGTCGATGACCCTGGACGGCAAGCAGGGCTGCGCCAAGCTCATGGGCCGCATCAAGAACCCCGACCTGGGCTCGATGCGCATCCTGCACTTGCCGCACTCGTGGAACCACTGCATGGGCGACCACATCATCGTGTTCACCGTGTGGCCGATCAGCGCCCAGGAAACCATGGTCACCACCAAGTGGATCGTGCACAAGGACGCCGTCGAAGGCGTGGACTACGACGTGGAGCGCATGCGCCAGGTGTGGGACGCCACCAACGACCAGGACCGGCGCCTGGCCGAAGAGAACCAGCGCGGCATCAACTCCACGGCCTACCAGCCAGGACCGTACTCGAAGACCTATGAATTTGGCGTGGTGAACTTCGTGGACTGGTACAGCGAGCGCATGCTCAACAACCTGGGGGCGGCGCCCGCGCCTTACCTCAAGGGCGTTGCGGTTCACGAGTAACTGACACACCACAGATAAAAATGTGGGAGCGGGCTTGCTCGCGAAAGGGGTAGATCAGCCAGTAAATTGTACGACTGGCACACCGCTTTCGCGGGCAAGCCCGCTCCTACTTTTAGCCCCACGCAATGATCAATAATTGATCAACCCCGCTACACCCCTTTACCACTGTGCCCTCCAGCCTTTACCCAACAACTTATCCACAAAGCCACCCACAGCAATTGTGGGCAACTGCACGACCCGTCCAAAATTAACTGAAGAAAATCCGTGACTTATTCAAGCTCACGGTTCCCGATACACATTGATCACTTATTGATCAATCCTTTGCAAGCCACATAATCCGTGGGCTGCAGCGGTGCGCAAACACCTTATCCACAGAAGCACCAACAGACTTTGGGGGCAACTTTGCCAGCGCTGTGGAAAACCGCTTCAAACCTTCATAAACCGGGGTATCCAGGCTCACACAGCCGGTAATACTGCCTAATTGATCATATTTCGACCAACAACCTGAAAGCCCCTGTTTATATGGCCTGCAGCCGATAGCGAACATCTTATCCACAGAAGCGCCAACAGACTTTGGGGGAAAGTCTGTGGACAGAGAGGCGCTGAATAAGAGAAAAACCCAAGGAAAAACCGTCAGTTAGGCTGGTTGTTTTTCATACAGAGGGCTACAGGGCTTGATTTGCAGGGGGTGTGGACAACCGCGAACAGGTTATCCACAGGTGGATCAACAGGGATTGTGGGTAATCCTCCAGGCGCGCCGCAAAACACTGGCCCAACCGGCTTTCCTGTGGGAGCGGGCTTGCCCGCGATGCAGGCGACCCGGTCCAGGGCAAGACCGCGATGAAGCCATCGCAGGCAAGCCAGCTCCCACACAGGCCTCGTAATGCCCTGAATCAGCGCACGACGCCTTCTTCGATGAGCAGCTTGAGAATGGCGTGGGCGCCTTCTTCGGCGCTCACGCCCTTGAGTACTTGCCCGCCGCCGCCGCTGGCCTTGGCCGTGGCCGCCTTCATGCGGTCAGCGCCACTCTTGGCCTTGATCACCTTGAGGCGCTTGGGCCGTGGCTTGGCCGGCTGCAACAGCGCGCCGGTGAATAAATCGTCCTGCTCGACCTCAACCTCATGGGCCGCCAGCTCGCCGCGTTGCGCGGGGCCATAGGCGCTTTGTCGTGGCTTGGGCGCGGCGTTATCCACAGTCGCCAGGAACGGCAGGCGCACCTTCAGGCGGCGCCGCTGGCCACGGGGCAAGGCTTGCAGCACGTGGGCCACGCCACCATCGATGGACTCCACCTGCGCCAGGCCGACAATCAGCGGCCAGCCCAACTGCTCGGCCAGCAGGAACGGCAACATTCCCGAGCCTTCGCCGGTTTCGGCCTGGCTGCCGGTGAGCACCACCTGGGCGCCGGCCTCGCGCAAATAATCACTGAGCACCGGCAAGGCATCAGCGCCGGCCGGTTGTTCGAGCACGTGCAGCTGCGGCAAACCCATGCCCAGGTAGCTGCGCAAGGTCGGCTCGTGGATATCGCCGGCGTGCAGCACCTGCAATTTGTCCCCCGCCATCTGCAGGCCCAACTCGACCGCGCGCGCGTCCTGTTCGGCGCGACGTGGGCGGCCGGAGGTCGGGTGGGCGCCGATGGACACCAGGCTGATTACATTCGTGGTCATGGCCATATCCTTAAGCCGCATCGCGCTTGGCGCCGTTGCGGTATGTCTGCACCGCATTGATCAAGGCTTGCAGAATCGCGGCGCTGTCGCCGATTACCGACAGGTCGGCACGCTTGATCATGTCGCAGCCGGCGTCGAGGTTGATCGCCACCACCTTGTCGCAGGCACCGATGCCTTGCAGGTGTTGGATCGCCCCGGAAATCCCCACGGCCACGTACACCCGCGCCGTCACCCAAGTGCCGCTGGCGCCGACCTGGCGATCGCGGGCCATGAAGCCGTCGTCCACCGCCACGCGCGATGCGCCTTCGGTGGCGCCCAAAGCAGCGGCGGTCTGGTGGAAGAGCGCCCAGTCCTTCACGCCATTGCCGCCAGAGAAAATGAATTCGGCCTCGGCCATCGGAATCGCTGCCGGGTCCACCGCCACCGCGCCGAGGTCTTCGATGCGCGGCAGGCTGCGTGCCAGGCTTGTGGATAACTCCACGGACAACACTTCGTGGCGGGTCTCGCTGACCGGCTCGGCGCACTCGGCGGCGGCCAGGATCAGGCGCGGCAGCGGTCGCGCCAAGTCCTCCTGGCCCGCCCCGGCGCGGCCGATGCACTCCTGGCCCTTGATCTGCCACACCCGCGTGGCCGGACGTTCCTTGAGGCTGGCGGCAAAGCGCCGACCCAACTCACCACCACCGCTGCGACTGTCGGGCAGCAACCAATGGCGCGGGTTGAACTGGTTATCCACAGCACGCAGGCCCTGCACGCGTTGTTCCGGTGCATAACCGTCGAATTCGTGGCCGTCGAGCACGAGCAGGCGATCCACCCCGGCCGTGGCAAAGGCGCTTTCCTTGTGCTCGCCAAACACCACCGCCAGCACCGCGCCGTCACTGCCGGCAAGTTGCCGCGCGAGGCCGAGCAGGTCGCGGTCGTGGCTGCTCAGGCGGCCGCCGACCATGTCCGGCACCACGTTGATGTAGAACGCCGGCGCAGGCACCTGGTGCAGCGGCAACTGCACCTGCACCGCCGCCGTACGCTTGGCTGCGCCGCCCTGCTGGGCGCCGCTGCGGTCGATGCGCTTGATGCCGTTGGGGCCGATGAAGCCGACACCGTGGACGTTTTTGCGAATCACACCGTTAGGCCCCATCCAGCTGTGTTGCGCCGGCTGCATCGCTGCATGCAACGGGTGCAGGCGGTTGCGGGCGATCCATTCGGCCCGTGGGTCGCGGCGGATAATGTCGCTCATCAGTGCACCTCCGCAGGTTCGCGTTTCAGGGTCTTGGCCGGTGCGGCGTCTTCAAGCAACGCGTCAGCCACCAGTTCGGCGATGTCCTTAATCATCGGGCGCGGTTCGACCACACCTTCCAGCATCGCAGTGCATTGCGGACAGCCCACGGCGACCAGCTCGGCGCCGGTTTCGCGGATGTCCTCCATGCGCATATCGGGGATACGTTGCTTGCCGGGGATGTCGGTGATCGGCGCACCACCACCGCCGCCGCAGCAGCGTGAACGGAAGCCCGAGCGTTGCATCTCCTTGACCTCGATGCCCAGCGCGCGCAGCACCTGGCGCGGCGCCTCGTATTCGCCGTTGTAGCGCCCCAGGTAGCACGGGTCGTGATAGGTCACGCTGTTGCCCTTGTGCTGGCCCAGGTTCAGCGCGCCGTCGCCGATCAACTCGGCCATGAAGGTGCTGTGGTGCTGCACCACGTAGTCACCGTTGAAGGCGCCGTACTCATTTTTCAGCACATGGAAACTGTGCGGGTCGCAGGTGACGATGCGCTTGAAGCTGTACTTGGCCAGGGTCTGGATATTACGCGTGGCCAGCAGTTGGAAGGTGGCTTCATCGCCGAGACGGCGGGCCACGTCGCCGCTGTCGCGCTCTTCGAGGCCGAGCACGGCGAAGTCGACCTTGGCAGCCTTGAGCACTTTGACGAAAGCTCGCAGGGTGCGCTGGTTACGCATGTCGAATGCGCCGTCGCCGACCCAGAACAGCACGTCGGCGCGGCCTTTGTCGCTGAGCAGTGGCAGGTTCAAATCCGCCGCCCAGTTCAGGCGCCCGCCCGGCGCAAAGCCGCCGGGGTTGTCGGTGGCGATCAGGTTTTCCAGGACCTCGGCGCCCTTGTTCGGCGTGGCGCCTTTTTCCAGGGTGAGGTGGCGGCGCATGTCAACGATGGCGTCCACGTGCTCGATCATCATCGGGCACTCTTCCACGCAGGCGCGGCAGGTGGTGCAGGACCACAGGGTCTCGGCGTCCACCAGGCCATTGACGATCGGTTGGTGCGGGTTGCCGCTGTGTTCGCCGACAGGCTTGCCGGGATAAGGGCTGCCGGCGAACTTGGCATCGGTGCCGCCGGCCAGGCCGACCACCATGTCCTGGATCAGCTTTTTCGGGTTCAGCGGCTGGCCGGCGGCGAATGCAGGGCACGCGGCTTCGCACTTGCCGCACTGCACGCAGGCGTCGAAGCCGAGCAGTTGGTTCCAGGTGAAATCCTTGGGTTTTTCCACCCCCAATGGCGCGGTCTTGTCGCTGAGGTCCAGCGGCTTCAAGCCGGTGGAGCGGCCGCCACCGAAGCGCTCGGCCCGGCGGTGCCAGGCCAGGTGCAGGGCGCCCGCGAAGGCGTGTTTCATCGGGCCGCCCCAGGTCATGCCGAAGAACATTTCGGACACGCCCCACAGCACGCCAAGGCTCAGCAGCACAGCGAGCAACCAGCCGCCGAAGTCCGCAGGCAGGACCCCGGCCACCGGCAACGTCACCAGGAAGAAACTCACCGAAAACGCCATCAGGCTTTTCGGCAGGCGCATCCACGGGCCTTTGGACAGGCGCGCAGGCGGGTTGCGCCGACGCAGGTAGACGAACGTGGCACCGACAAACATCAGCACCGAAGCCAGCAGCAAGGCGTAGCCCAGGATGCGGTTATGCAGGCCGAACCCATGCACCAGGATCGCCAGCAGCGCCGAGAGCACAAAGCCCAGGGCGGTGGCGACGTGGGTGTTGGCGATGTATTTGTCACGGGCGACCACATGGTGCAGGTCGACCATGTAGCGCTTGGGCATGGCCAGCAGGCCGCCCAGCAGGTCGACTTTGGATGCACGGCCACGGCGCCACATGTTCACCCGGCGCAGGGCGCCGAGGACGGCGAGGCCTATCGCTGCGAACAAAAGAACAGGAAGCAAGGTGTTCAACATGGTGAAGCTCCCACAGATCTCGGGGTCAATGATCGTTCCCACGCTCCGCGTGGGAATGCATCCTGTGACGCTCTGCGTCACGACCTTAAGAGCGGACGCAGAGCCGTCCAGGGCGGCATTCCCACGCGGAGCGTGGGAACGATCAGGTGGGTCAGAAATCCTTGCACAGGCGCAGGGCGTCATAGATCGCGGCGTGGGTATTGCGCTGCGCTACACAGTCACCGATGCGGAACAGCAAGTAACCCTCACCCGCCTCGCTCAAGCACGGCTGCGGCTTGATCGCGAACAGGGCTTCGATGTCCATCTGGCCCTTGTTGCGCGAGCCGGCTTTCAACCCGTAATAGAGTTCTTCATCCGGGCGCACGCCGTTCTCGACCACCACCTGGTCGACCACCCGCTCCTCTTTGGCGCCGGTGTATTCGTTCTCCAGCACCGCCACCAGCTTGTCGCCTTCGCGGTAGACCTTTTCCAGCATCATGTCGCCGGTCATGATCACTTCCTTGGGGTACATGCTGCGGTAGTAGGTCGGGAACGACGTACCGCCGACGGCCACGCCCGGCTTGATGTCGTCGGTGACGATCTCGACCTGGCTGCCCTTGTCCGCCAGGAAGTCCGCCACCGACATGCCGGTGAATTCGCAGATGGTGTCGTACACCAGCACGTTCTTGCCCGGCGCAACCTTGCCGTCGAGCACGTCCCAGCTGCTGACTACCAGGCCTTCGGCTGCGCCCCAGTGTTCGTTCTGTTCCAGGAACGGATGCCCGCCGACGGCCAGCACCACCACATCCGGGCGCAGGTCGAGGATCGCGTCGGCATTCGCCGCCACGCCCAGGCGCAGGTCCACGTTCAGGCGCGCCAACTCCAACTGGAACCAGCGGGTGATGCCGGCGATCTGGTCGCGTTGCGGGGCTTTGGAAGCGGTGGTGATTTGCCCACCGATAAAGTCTTTCTTCTCGAACAGGGTCACGTCGTGGCCCCGTTCTGCAGCCACCCGTGCGGCTTCCATCCCGGCCGGGCCGGCACCGACCACCACGACTTTGCGTTTGGGCCCGGTGGACTTCTCGATGATGTGCGGCACGCCCATGTACTCACGGGACGTCGCAGCATTCTGGATGCACAGCACATCCAGGCCCTGGTACTGGCGGTCGATGCAGTAGTTGGCGCCGACGCACTGCTTGATCTGGTCGACCTGGCCCATCTTGATCTTGGCGATCAGGTGCGGGTCGGCGATGTGCGCACGGGTCATGCCGACCATGTCGACGTAGCCGCCTTCCAGGATCCGCGTGGCCTGGTTCGGGTCCTTGATGTTCTGCGCGTGCAGCACCGGGGCCTTGACCACTTCCTTGATACCGGCCGCCAGGTGCAGGAACGGCTCCGGTGGATAACTCATGTTGGGGATCACGTTGGCCAGGGTATTGTGGGTGTCGCACCCCGAGCCAACCACGCCGATGAAGTCGAGCATGCCGGTGTCGTCGTAATACTTGGCGATCTGCTTCATGTCCTCGTGGGACAGGCCGTCCGGGTGGAATTCATCGCCACACAAACGAATGCCGACGCAGAAATCCGGGCCGACTTCCTTGCGCACCGCCTTCAACACTTCCAGGCCGAAGCGCATGCGGTTTTCAAAGCTGCCGCCCCATTCGTCGGTGCGCTTGTTGACCCGCGGGCTCCAGAACTGGTCGATCATGTGCTGGTGCACCGCCGACAGTTCCACCCCGTCCAGGCCACCGGCCTTGGCGCGTGCCGCCGCCGTGGCGTAGTTGCCGATCACACGCCAGATTTCTTCCGGCTCGATGGTCTTGCAGGTCGCACGGTGCACCGGCTCGCGGATGCCCGAGGGCGACAGCAGGGTCGGCCAATGCTCGCCGTCCCAGCGCGAGCGGCGGCCCATGTGGGTAATCTGGATCATGATCTTGGCGCCATGCTTGTGCATGGCATCGGCCAGGTTCTGAAAGTGCGGGATGATGCGGTCGTCGGCCAGGTTCACCGATTTCCACCAGCCTTGCGGGCTGTCGATGGCCACACTGGAAGACCCGCCGCAGATCGCCAGGCCGATCCCGCCCTTGGCTTTCTCTTCGTAGTACTTCACATAGCGGTCGGTGGTCATGCCGCCGTCGGTGGCATACACCTCGGCGTGGGCGGTACTGAGCACGCGGTTGCGAATGGTCAGTTTGCCGATCTGGATCGGCGCGAACATTGCTTCGAAAGCCATGGCAGGGTTCCTCGACTTACAACGGCTTGACGGTGAACAGGCCGTCGTCGTGGCCCTCTTCGGAGCCACCGTAGACTTGCTCGGCTACCGTGCGGATGCTGCTGCCGCGGGCCTGCAGGATCTGGTCCATCGCGCCGGCAAACCAGCCGGTGAACATGTAGTCGACCTTGCGCCCGACCTTGCCGTACACGTAGACAAACGCCGAGTGTTCGAGCTTGACGCTGGCCGTGCCTTTGTCGAGGTCGATGTCCTGGATCTTGAACAGGCCCCAGCCACGTTGCGACAGGCGCTTCATGTAGTGCTCGAACACCGCGACGCCTTCCAGGCCGTGGCATTCGGCTTCTTTTTCACACCAGTGCCAGGCGGATTTGTAGCCGGCTTTGTAGAGGATCTCGGCATAGGCGTCGGCGCCCAGGACTTCTTCGATACCGATGTGGTTGTTGACGAAGAAATGGCGCGGCACGTACAGCATCGGCAGGGCGTCGGAGGTCCAGACACCGGTTTCGCTGTCGACTTCGATAGGCAATTGCGGGGCGATCTTGGCCATGGAAACTTAACTCCAGAAAATTCGTTTTCAGTGCTTAGCAAAGCTTTTGCTTTGCTCTTATAAACAAGCCGTGTGAATGACTTTGGAGCCGTAGCGAGCACGTCGAGAGCAAGGAAGGACCGGAGCGACAAGCGAGGCAGTACGGGACGTACGGCGAGTTTGGCGCGAGGACCTGACGCAGCTATCGGCGAGCGGAGTAGGCTCCGGAGGTATTCACTCGCCCCAAACGTCCTTCAAGACGCTGACCCAGTTCTCGCCCATGATCTTGCGCACCACGCGCTCGCTGTGGCCGCGTTTGAGCAGGGTCTCGGTGAGGTTGGGGAACTCGCCCACGGTGCGGATGCCCAGCGGATTGATGATCTTGCCGAAGCTGGTCAGGCGGCGGGCGTAGCCCTTGTCATGGGTCAGCATTTCGAAGAAATCCTGGCCATGGCCCTGGGTGAAGTCGGTGCCGATGCCGATGGCATCTTCGCCGACGATGTTCATGGTGTATTCGATGGCTTCGGCGTAGTCGTCGATGGTCGAGTCGATGCCCTTGGCGAGGAACGGCGCAAACATGGTCACGCCGACAAAACCGCCATGGTCGGCAATGAACTTGAGTTCTTCATCGGACTTGTTGCGCGGGTGCTCTTTCAGGCCGGAAGGCAGGCAGTGGGAGTAGCACACCGGCTTTTTCGATTCGAGGATGACTTCTTCGGAAGTCTTGGAGCCGACGTGGGACAGGTCGCACATGATGCCGACGCGGTTCATTTCGGCGACCACCTCGCGTCCGAAGCCCGACAGGCCGCCATCGCGTTCGTAGCAGCCGGTGCCCACCAGGTTCTGGGTGTTGTAGCACATCTGCACCACACCGACGCCGAGCTGCTTGAAGATCTCGACATAGCCCAACTGGTCTTCAAACGCGTGGGCGTTCTGGAAGCCGAAGATGATGCCGGTCTTGCCCTGCTCCTTGGCCTTGCGGATGTCAGCGGTGGTTTTCACCGGGATCACCAGGTCGCTGTTCTCGCGGATCAGGGTCTGGCTGGCGACGATGTTGTTGATCGTGGCCTGGAACCCTTCCCACACCGACACGGTGCAGTTGGCGGCGGTGAGGCCACCTTTGCGCATGTCCTCGAACAGGTCGCGGTTCCACTTGGCAATAATCAGCCCGTCGATAACGATGCTGTCGGCGTGCAATTCGGCTGGGCTCATCAGGCGTCCCCTTATTGGCGATTCATGCGCCGAATCGTCTGCCGGCGCTTTGGGGCCAGCATATGCCCAGGGCAAACCCGAGCCGGGTGCAAAAACGACAGGGGAATTGCCGAAAGCGTCAATCCGCGACAAAGGCTGTTAAGAGGTGTCTGACTGGCGGCTGTTATTTGTCTTACGCTTGAGCCAGAATTCCGCATCACCTGATATGAGACGGCGCAATGAAATCGATTTTCCTGGCTTTGGCACTCATCGCAACCGGCGTCCACGCGGCCGAAGACACCGACAGCACGCCGTGCGATGGCATCGAAAACGACAAGCAAACCCTGGAATGCGCCACCTACAACAAAACCACCGCCGAACAGCTGCTCAAGGATAACTACCAGGGCCTGCTGGAACGCATGGGTTCGACCTATGGCAGCGACAAGACCAAACTCGCCGACATTACCGCTCGTCTGAAGGATGCCCAGCAAAAGTGGGAAAAACTGCGTGACGCCGACTGCGCCGTGGACACCTTCCCAGCGGTGAACGGGACCAAGGCCTACGCGATTGCGCAAAATGACTGCCTGGCACGGATGAGTGATGAGCGGTCGGAGTTTTTGGAGTCGATCGGGCAGGAATAAGCGACAATCCCCGTCACTTTCCTCTTGAATCAAGGCTACTCATGACTCTCTGCGGCATCGAAATCAAAGGCAGCGAAGCCATCATCGCCGTTGCCTCCCTGGATAACCAGGCGCTGGCCCACGTCGCCCTGGCCACCAAGAAAATCGCGCTTGAAGACGACGATGAAGCCGCCAACGTCAAAGCCTTTGCGGCTCAGGTGAAGGCGTTCGTGCAGGCCAACGCCATCACCCGGATCGCGATCAAGAAGCGCAGCAAGAAAGGCGAGTTCGCCGGCGGCCCGACCACGTTCAAGATCGAAGGCGTATTTCAGTTGCTGGAGGGGGTTGAAGTGACGCTGCTGTCGCCGCAGACCATCAATGCACAGAACAAGAAACACAACTTCGAGCTGCCGGCCTCGTTGAACAAGTATCAGCATGAAGCCTATAAGGCGGCGTGTTCGGCCCTGCTGAAGAAATAAGCCACACACCAACCCCCTGTAGGAGCTGGCTTGCCGGCGATGACGGTTTGACAACCCTGCACTGCCTGATCGACCGCTATCGCAGGCAAACCAGCTCCCACATTTGACCCGCGTTGCCCTTCAGCGCTTGCGCAGCAGCCAGTCGCCGAAGATTTTGTCCTCCAGCGCATAACCGCCCCGGCTCGACTTCCACACCAGTTCCTTGTCGCGCAGGGCATCGATACAGGCCTGAATCGTCTGGGTGCCCGGCACCACATCGCTGCCCATGGCTTCCAGCGCCTTGCTCACCGCCGTGAGGGTGCTGTCGGTGAACGGCGCAAAGGGTTCGTTGTTCTGCGAGCGCTGCACCATGACCTCGAGCACGGCTCGCTGGGGGACGGTGAGGTTGTTCCAGGCACTTTCGAATTCCGTCCACACGCCGGCACGCAGAAATTCGGCGCGGCTGTGCAGCAACTGGCCCAGATTGCTCGCTTCGCCCAGCTCCAGCGCCACTTCGCCAATAATGGTGCGCAGCATTTCGGGGCGACGGCCTACCAGCTCGAAGGCGTCATCAATGTCGGCGGCGTTGAACTGATTGGTTTTAGCCAAATGTGCGTTGAGGTGCGCGGTGTAGGCTCGCGTGAACTCTTTGCCGAGCAACGGGAACGGCGTGATGCTGGACCCGAAGAACGGCTGACTCTTGCCCAGCACCAAATGGGCCAGCTTGTCGCGGTTGGAACCGGTGAACACCAGGTGCAAACCGCTGCCCTCCTCGTCACGCCCTTGGTTGAGCTGGTCCCGGGCGGCCTTCAGCGCGAACATCGCATTGATGCCTGACTCGGTGGTCAAGGCGTGCTGTGCTTCATCAATCACCAGCACAACGGGTTTTTCCGCAGCACTGTGGAGCAATTCCAAGGCTTGGGTCAGCGTCGCACCGACGGGCAATTGCGGCTTGGTGAAATCCCAGGACAGGGTACGCAGGAAGCTTAATTTCTCGATGCCAATGTTCTTGGCCAGCTTGCGAATGCCCTTTTCATAGGGCACCAGCGCGGCGGCGATTGCACTGGCGATCAACTCCGCAGGGTCTTTCTCTTTGTCGGCCCACAGATCGACATACACGGCCAGCCAACCGCGCAGCTGGCACTCCGGGATCAGGTCCTCGCGCAAAAATGTACTTTTGCCCGTGCGACGCGGCGCCGCTAGAAACAGGCCCGAGGTGAAATCCTGGATGCCAGCCCCCACCAGGCCATCGGCAATGCTGCTGGCCAGGGCGGGACGGCGGAATACAAAGCCGCTGTGCTTGGACATGGTTTTATACTCAATTATGCAAAGGACTATAAATTATAGTAGCGAGTATAATCGACTATAATTGGCCGTCAAACCGCCTCCCGTCGCCGATCCTCCCGCGGACATTTCGCAAACCGCGCCCGATAACTCCGGGTGAAGTACGACGGCGACTCAAACCCGCAGGCAATGCTCACTTCCAGCACGCTCATATCGCTCTGGCGCAGCAGTTGCCGGGCTTTTTCCAGGCGCAGGCCGAGGTAGAAGTTGCTCGGTGTGTCGTTCAGGTGCAGGCGAAACAAGCGCTCCAGCTGGCGCCGCGTGACCTTGATCGCCTCCGCCAGGGCCAGGGTGCTCAGGGGCGGTTCGGTGTGCTGCTCCATTTCGCCGATCACCTGCACCAACTTCTTGTTGTTGATGCCATAGCGCGTGGCGATCTGCATGCGCTGGTGGTCTTTGCGTGGGCGAATACGCCCGAGCACGAATTGCTCGGAGACCTGGATCGCCAGGTCCGGGCCGTGGGCCTGGGCGATCAGGTCGAGCATCAGGTCGATGGAAGCGGTGCCGCCGGCGCAGGTGATGCGCCGGCGGTCGATCTCGAACAGCTCCTGGGTCACGGTGAGCTGTGGATAAGATTCCTTGAAGGCGTCGATGGCTTCCCAGTGCAGGGTCAGCCGGTGGCCGTCGAGCAAACCGGCTTCGGCCAGCACACACGCGCCGGTGTCGATGGCGCCGAGGGTCACGCCATCGTGGTCGAGGCGGCGCAGCCAGTGCTCCAGCGCAGGCGTGGCGAACTGCAGCGGCTCGAAGCCGGCCACCACCAGCAGCGTCGCGCCTTTTTTCAGGGGTTCCAGCGCGGCATCGGCGTTGACCGACATGCCATTGCTCGCCAGTACCGCCCCTCCATCGGCGCTCAGTATGTGCCAGCGGTACAGCTCACCACGAAAGCGGTTGGCGACCCGCAGTGGCTCCAACGCGGAGATAAAACCGATGGCCGAGAAACCCGGCATCAGCAGAAAGTAGAAATCCTGGGACATGGTGGCGCTCTCGTCGGACGGGCAGCGTGGCACTGTGATACTCCCGTTCATGGGCGGATTCAAGGGGGCAGGTCGCTGCAGTGCAAGAGCGAGTCGCCGCCGTGCGTTTTCTCGACCTGCAAGCTGCGTAACTTGGCCTCACGGCGCACAAAGACGCCGGCCCCCACAATAACGACCTGCCGAGGGATCCACCATGAACCGACTGATCAGCCGCTGCGTGCTCGCACTCAGCGCCAGCGCCATTTTGAGCACGAACGTCCTGGCTGCCGATGCGGCCTCTTGCCAGAACGTGCGCATGGGCGTGGTGAACTGGACCGACGTAATCGCCACCAGCGCCATGACCCAAGTGTTGCTCGACGGCCTCGGCTACAAGACCAAACAGACCAGCGCCTCCCAGCAAATCATCTTCGCCGGCATCCGCGACCAGCGCCTGGACCTGTTCCTCGGCTACTGGAACCCGCTGATGACCCAGACCATCACGCCGTTCGTCGACGCCAAGCAGGTCAAGGTCCTCGACAAGCCGAGCCTGGAAGACGCCCGCGCCACCCTCGCAGTCCCCACGTACCTCGCCGACAAAGGCCTGAAAACCTTCGCCGACATCGCCAAGTTCGAGAAAGAGCTGGGCGGCAAGATCTACGGCATCGAGCCTGGCTCGGGCGCCAACACCCAGATCAAGGCCATGATCGCCAAGAATCAGTTCGGCCTCGGCAAGTTCCAGCTGGTGGAATCCAGTGAGGCCGGCATGCTCGCCGCCGTCGACCGTGCGGTGCGCCGCAAGGAAGCGGTGGTGTTCTTCGGCTGGGCGCCGCACCCGATGAACGTCAACGTCGCCATGACTTACCTCACCGGCAGCGACGATGCCCTGGGCCCGAACGAAGGCATGGCCACCGTGTGGAGCGTTACCGCGCCGAACTACGCCGAGCAGTGCCCCAACGTCCACAAGCTGCTGACCAACCTGACCTTCACTGCCGCCGACGAGAGCCGAATGATGCAGCCGTTGCTGGATCACAAGGACGCCCTCGAGTCCGCCAGGCAGTGGCTCAAGGATCACCCGCAAGACCAGCAGCGCTGGCTCGAAGGGGTGACCACGTTCGACGGCAAACCGGCCGCCGCCAACCTGCAATTGAGCAGCAAATAACCTGATCCGCATCACCGTTTCGCAGCCGCTCCTGGCTGCGAACGGCACCACCACGCCTGTAAGGAACCTGCCTCATGAACCACGACGTCATCATCACCTGCGCACTCACCGGTGCTGGCGACACGACCGCCAGAAGCCCGCACGTGCCGGTCACCCCCAAGCAAATCGCCGCCGCCGCGGTGGAAGCCGCCAAGGCCGGTGCCACCGTGGTGCACTGCCATGTGCGTGATCCGCACACTGGCAAGTTCAGCCGCGACGTCGCCCTGTACCGCGAAGTGATGGAGCGCATCCGCGAGGCCGACATCGACATCATCGTCAACCTCACGGCCGGCATGGGCGGCGACCTGGAGATCGGCGGCGGCGAGCACCCGATGGAGTTCGGCCCCAATACCGACCTGGTCGGCCCGCTGACCCGCCTGGCTCACGTCGAGGAGCTGCTGCCGGAAATCTGCACCCTGGACTGCGGCACCCTGAACTTCGGCGACGGCGACACCATTTACGTGTCGACCCCGGCGCAACTGCGTGCCGGCGCCAAGCGCATTCAAGAGCTGGGCGTGAAGGCCGAGCTGGAAATCTTCGACACCGGCCACCTGTGGTTCGCCAAGCAGATGATCAAGGAAGGCCTGCTCGATAACCCGTTGTTCCAACTGTGCCTGGGCATTCCGTGGGGCGCGCCGGCCGACACCACCACCATGAAAGCCATGGTCGACAACCTGCCCGCCGACGCGGTGTGGGCCGGCTTCGGCATTGGCCGCATGCAAATGCCGATGGCCGCACAAGCGGTGCTGCTGGGCGGCAACGTGCGGGTCGGCCTGGAAGACAACCTGTGGCTGGACAAGGGCGTGCTGGCGACCAATGGCCAACTGGTGGAGCGGGCGAGTGAAATCCTCAGCCGCCTGGGTGCACGGGTCATGACCCCGGCGGAAGGTCGAATCAAGATGGGCCTGGCCAAGCGCGGCTGATTGCTTGCCGAAAGCGAATTAAACATGTGGGATCACCGAATACTTCAGGAATTTTCCATGAGCTTTATCACTGAAATCAAAACCTTCGCCGCCCTCGGCAGCGGCGTTATCGGCAGCGGCTGGGTGTCCCGCGCCCTGGCCCACGGCCTCGATGTGGTCGCCTGGGACCCGGCGCCCGGTGCCGAAGCCGCCCTGCGCAAGCGCGTCGCGAATGCTTGGGGCGCCCTGGAGAAACAAGGCCTGGCACCAGGTGCCTCGCAGGAGCGCCTGCGCTTTGTCGCCACCATTGAAGAGTGCGTGAAAGACGCCGACTTCATCCAGGAAAGCGCCCCGGAGCGCCTGGAGTTGAAGCTGGAACTGCACAGCAAGATCAGTGCAGCGGCCAAGCCGAATGCATTGATTGGCTCGAGTACATCAGGGCTGTTGCCGAGCGAGTTTTATGAAGGCTCCACGCACCCGGAACGTTGCGTGGTGGGTCATCCGTTCAACCCGGTGTACCTGTTGCCGCTGGTGGAGGTGGTCGGCGGCAAGCACACCGCGCCGCAAGCCATTCAGGCCGCGATCACGGTGTATGAATCGCTCGGCATGCGCCCGTTGCATGTGCGCAAGGAAGTCCCCGGCTTCATCGCCGACCGCTTGCTCGAAGCGCTGTGGCGCGAGGCGCTGCACCTGGTGAATGACGGCGTGGCGACCACCGGTGAAATCGACGATGCGATTCGTTTTGGCGCCGGCTTGCGTTGGTCGTTCATGGGCACCTTCCTCACCTACACCCTGGCGGGCGGTGATGCCGGCATGCGCCACTTCATGGCGCAGTTCGGCCCCGCGCTGAAGTTGCCGTGGACATACCTGCCGGCACCGGAACTCACCGACAAGTTGATTGACGATGTGGTCGACGGCACCCGCGATCAACTCGGCAGCCACAGCATTTCGGCGCTGGAACGCTATCGTGATGATTGCCTGCTGGCAGTGCTGGAGGCGGTCAAGGTGACTAAAGCCAAGCACGGCATGAGCTTCGCCGAATAACGGCAGTTGATCCTTGTGGGAGCTGGCTTGCCGGCGATAGCGGTGGTGAATCCGACATCGCCATCGCCGGCAAGCCAGCTCCTACAGTTGAACCGAATAATGATCCGGAATCCCAGACATGCCTGCATTGACCACCTACACCACCAAAATCCAACCGGACTGGGTGGACTACAACGGCCATCTGCGCGATGCGTTCTACCTGCTGATCTTCAGCTACGCCACCGACGCACTGATGGACACCCTGGGGCTGGACAGCGAAAACCGCGAAGCCAGCGGCCACTCGTTGTTCACGCTCGAGCTGCACCTCAACTACCTGCACGAGGTGAAACTGGGTGCCGAGGTTGAAGTACACACGCAACTGATCGCCCACGACGCCAAGCGCCTGCATCTCTATCACAGCCTGCATTTAGTCGGTCATGAGCAGGAACTGGCCGGCAATGAACAGATGCTCTTGCACGTCGACCTGGCAGGACCGAATTCGGCGCCGTTCACCGAGGCCACGCTGGAAAAGCTGACGGTCATCAGCACCGCTCAAGCCGACCTGCCCCGCCCCGCCCTGCTGGGTCGAGTGATTGGATTGCCACCCAAAAAACCATAAGGAGCCACCATGCAAACCGCCGCCGCTGTTGCCGATTTTCGTACCTACCCCAAGATCAGCGACCTCGCCGATGCGCAGGTGCTGAACGATCAGATTCGCGTGCGGTGGGCCGATGGACGGGTCAGCCCGTTTCATCATCAATGGCTGCGCGATAACTGCCCGTGCACCGAATGCGTGTACAGCGTCACCCGCGAGCAGGTGCTGGAAATCGTCGATGTGGATGAGGCACTGACCGCCGTCGATGTGCAGATCGAGCAGGGTTTTCTCAGTGTGCAGTGGCTCGGCGGCCATCGCAGCCAATACGATCCCGGCTGGTTGCGGGCTCACGCCTACGACGACCAATCGCGCGCTGAACGCCAGGCTGCCAGGCCGAAATCCAGGCTCTGGGACAGCCGCTTCACGTTGCCGGTGTTCGACTACGCCGCCGTGATGGAAGACCCCAAGGCGCTGCTGCAGTGGCTGCTGGCCGTGCGCGACTCTGGCCTGACCCAAGTGCGCGGCGTACCGACCGAACCCGGCTCGCTGGCGCTGATCGCCAAGCGTATTGCGTTTATCCGCGAAAGCAATTTCGGCGTGCTGTTCAACGTGCAATCCAAGGCCGATGCCGACAGCAATGCCTACACCGCCTTCAACCTGCCGTTGCACAGCGATTTGCCGACGCGGGAGCTGCAACCGGGGCTGCAATTCCTGCATTGCCTGGTGAACGACGCCACCGGCGGCGAGAGTATTTTTGTCGATGGTTTCGCCATCGCCCATGCCCTGCGCACGGAAGACCCCGAGGCGTTTCGTGCACTGTGTGAAATCCCCGTGGAGTTTCGCAACAAGGACCGTCACAGCGACTATCGCCGTCTCGCGCCGATCATTGCACTGGATGCCCTGGGCGATGTGGCGGAGATTCGCATGGCGAACTTTTTGCGCGGCCCATTCGAGGCGCCGGTGGAGCAGATGCCGTTGTTGTATCGGGCTTATCGGCGGTTTATTGCGATGACGCGCGAGGCTCGGTTTCGGCTGGTCAAGCGCCTGAGCCCGGGTGAGCTGTGGTGCTTCGATAACCGCCGCACCTTGCACGCGCGCAATGCGTTTGATCCGGCTTCGGGGGCGCGGCATTTCCAGGGGTGCTATATGGACCGGGATGAGTTGTTGTCGCGGATATTGGTGTTGCAGCGGTAGACCGAGGCGCGCCCTTCGCGAGCAAGCCCGCTCCCACATTTGACCGGGCTCACACTCCAAACTGTGGGAGCTGGCTTGCCTGCGATAGGGCCAGTACCAACACCCCAGATTCCAGCCAAAAAAAACCCCGATCCAGCCGTGACAGGATCGGGGCAGAGTGCTTTGTGTGAGCTGCGCATCCCGAGGGTGACCAAACCTTCAAGCTGCTTGCTTGATGCCAGTGTGCACACTCCCCTTCCTTGCGAGTTAGCCGAAAACGACCTGTTCATAGGTGTGCCGGACATTCACGCATTCAGGCCTTGCCGACTCGGTGATGGCCTACCAGAATCGACCTCAATCTCCCGCTCCCTACACCAGGATAAACGTCATGATGCACGCGGATTTGATTGACCAGGATGACCTGCTGAGCCAGCTGCGCTCGCTGGGTTTCGAGGTGTCCAGCGGCGCCAGCGCCGAACAGGCCTGCGAGTGCGCCGTGCGCGGTTTGAGTGCCGCACGGGCCAAGGCGCTCAAGGGCATGGTGGAACAGATGTACACCGGCAGCGCGACGATCCTGCCGGCGGTACGCCAGGCAATCGACAAGCAGTTGTTGCCGGCCTTGGTGCAGTTCAAGCAAAACTCTGGCGCCTGATAACGCGCCATCGCCGGCAAGCCAGCGCCCACATTTGAATCTATTCACAGACCAAAATGTGGGAGCTGGCTTGCCTGCGATGAAGACGGCTCGGCCTAGAGCCTTACACTGGCAAAAGTCGACTCATTGCGCGCCTGGCTCAACGCCGACATCGGCCCCGACAACGGTGACAACACCAGCGCCTGCGGAATCGGCATCATCGCCACTTGCTGCGTGGTGTTGGAACCCACACGCTCATCGCGTGGCGGAATGCCGAAGTATTCGCGGTAGCACTTGGAGAAGTGCGGCGTGGAGACAAACCCGCACACCGACGCCACTTCGATGATCGACATCGGCGTTTGCTTGAGCAACTGCCGCGCACGGATCAGGCGCAGCTTGAGGTAGTAGCGCGACGGCGAGCAGTGCAGGTATTTCTGGAACAGCCGCTCCAGCTGGCGCCGCGACACGGCGACGTACACCGCCAGCTCATCCAGGTCGATCGGCTCTTCAAGGTTGGCTTCCATCAGCGCGACGATTTCCTGCAGCTTCGGCTGGTTGGTGCCGAGCATGTGCTTGAGCGGCACGCGCTGGTGATCCTGTTCGTTGCGGATGCGTTCGTACACGAACATCTCGGAGATGGCTGCGGACAGTTCGCGACCGTGGTCGCGGCTGATCAGGTGCAGCATCATGTCCAGCGGCGCGGTGCCACCGGAGCTGGTGAAACGGTTGCGGTCGAGGGTGAACAAGCGCGTGCTCATGGCGACCCGCGGGAAGGCTTCCTGCATCGACGCCAGGCATTCCCAGTGCACGCTGCAATCAAACCCATCGAGCAAGCCGGCGCAGGCCAGGGCCCAACTGCCGGTGCACACCGCGCCAAGGCGACGCGACTGACGCGCCTGGCTTTGCAGCCACGACACGTGTTCACGGGTAACGGTGCGCTGGATACCCACGCCGCCGCACACAATCACAGTGTCCAGGGCCGGGGCTTTGTGCATGGAGGCATCGGGGGTGATTTGCAGGCCGTCGCTGGCCCAGACCTGGTTGCCGTCGACACTCAGGGTGGTCCAGCGATACAGCTCGCGGCCGGACAACTGGTTGGCCATGCGCAGCGGTTCCACTGCTGACGCCAGGGAAATCAGCGTGAAATTGTCCAGCAGCAAAAAGCCGATGGATTGAGGCGCACGGTTCTGGGGTTGGGCCCCTGAGTTGAACGACGTCATCGCGGTATCTCCTCACACAAAGCGGGTGATGGCCTCAGGCGAGGCTCTTGTTATTGCGCTCGTCCTGGAGAGGCGAGGCTTTGAATTGATAGAGCAAATGCCATGCCTAAATTTGAATGGCCATTCAATAACTCCTGAAAACGACCTGATGAAGCGTCTATATAAGCCCGCGCCGCGAGTGCGGGATATGACCCGATTCAGTGGCAGGAGTGAGCCTGCTCAAGGGGTGTGAGCAGATCGGTAGCACTTGTGGGAAGGCGCTTTCAGGGCGTAGGAAAAGTCTGTCACCACACGCACAGGTGACGGGTGGTCGAGGGGTAAATCGTTTGGGAGCTACTTATCTGTTTGCGACGCGCTAAAAGGTGGCGCTTTTGGTTGGGATGTTCACTTTATGCGCAGTCTGCACCTCAATTGTGGCGAGCGGGCTTGCCCCGCGTTGGGCTGCGCAGCAGCCCCAGAACCTGACACCTCGATATTCCTGAACGAACTCAGTGAAGTTATTGGGGCTGCTGC
>NZ_JASCPP010000009.1:0-104214 GCF_029959745.1 Pseudomonas sp. PS01298
GAGCAGGCTTGTCCTGCGTTGGGCTGCGCAGGGGCCCCAAAACCAGACACTGCGGTTTACCTGACAAGCTCTGTGGGTGCCAATGGGGCTGCTGCGCAGCCCAACGCAGGGCAAGCCTGCTCACCACAACACAGCAGCCACATTGCCGCATCAAGGCAAGCAGGCTGTGGTGAGTAGGCTCCCCGTGGGGAACAAGCTTCTTCTAGTGAATAGGCTTCGTGTGGGGAACAAGCCTCTCGTGGTGAGCAGGCCTCTTGTGGCGAGCAGGCTTGCCCTGAGTTGGGCCGCGCAGCGGCCCCAAAACCAGACCCTGCGGTTTACCTGATAAACCCTGTGGGTGCCAATGGGGCTGCTGCCCAGCCCAACGCAGGGCAAGCCTGCTCACCACAACAGCGCAGCCACATTGCTACATCAGGGCAAACCGGCTTGCCACATCAGGGCAAGCAGGGCGCCACAACCGCGCCGTCAGTCGTTGAAGTCTTCCCAACCGCCCATCTGCTTCCAGCGGTTGACGATGCCGCAGAACAGCTCGGCCGTCTTCTCGGTGTCGTAGCGCGCCGAGTGGGCTTCGCGTCCGTCAAAGTCGATACCGGCTGCCTGGCAGGCTTTCGCCAGTACGGTCTGGCCATACGCCAGGCCTGCGAGGGTGGCGGTGTCGAAGCTGGAGAAGGGGTGGAACGGGTTGCGCTTCATGTCCAGGCGCGCCACGGCAGCATTCAGGAAACCCAGGTCGAAGCTGCTGTTGTGGCCTACCAGGATTGCGCGTTTGCAGCCATTAGCCTTCAACGCCTTGCGCACGCCACGGAAAATGTCGGTCAGCGCCGCTTCTTCACTCACCGCCATGCGCAGTGGGTGATCTAGCTTGATCCCGGTGAATTCCAGGGCTGCTGCTTCGATATTGGCGCCTTCGAACGGCTCGACGCGAAAGAAGTGGGTGTGCTCCGGGAACACAAAACCCTGTTCATCCATGCCGATGGTGGTGGCGGCGATTTCCAGCAAGGCGTCGGTGGCGCAATTGAAACCACCGGTCTCTACGTCGATGACAACCGGCAGATAACCGCGAAACCGCTCGGCCATCGGGTGACGGGAACCGCCACCACTGTGCTCGTGTTCGTCATCGTAATGGTCTTCACTCACTTGCTTTCCTCCAGCAGGCGCCAGCGCAGTGTTTCACCGGCGCGCAGCGGGATAACAGTCAGCTCGCCAAACGGCAGGCTGGCAGGGGCGGTCCAGTCTTCACGGACCAGGGTAATGCGGTCGGTGTTCGCCGGCAGGCCGTAGAAACGCGGGCCGTTGAGGCTGGCGAAACCTTCGAGCTTGTCCAGGGCGTTGCGTTGTTCAAACGCTTCGGCATACAACTCGATGGCGGCATACGCGGTGTAGCAGCCGGCACAGCCACACGCGGCTTCCTTGGCGTGTTGGGCATGGGGCGCGGAGTCGGTGCCGAGGAAGAACTTCCGATTACCGCTGGTCGCGGCATCCAGCAGGGCGACCTGATGGGTGTTGCGCTTGAGAATCGGCAGGCAATAGAAATGCGGTCGAATCCCGCCCACCAGCATGTGGTTGCGGTTGTAGAGCAGGTGATGCGCAGTGATGGTCGCGCCCACGTTGGCCGAAGCCTCGGTGACGAACTGCACCGCATCGGCCGTGGTGATGTGCTCGAACACCACCTTCAGGGTCGGGAACAGCTCGACCACGCGGCGCATGTGCTCGTCGATGAAGATCTTCTCGCGATCGAACACGTCGACATCACCACGGGTCACTTCGCCGTGGATCAGCAGCGGCATGCCGACATCCGCCATGGCTTCGATGGCCGGCAGGATCTTGTCGATACTGGTCACGCCGGAATCGGAGTTGGTGGTCGCGCCCGCCGGATACAGCTTGGCGGCGTGCACGAAACCGCTGGCCTTGGCCTGGCGAATCTCTTCAGGCTGGGTGCGGTCGGTGAGGTAGAGCACCATCAACGGTTCAAAGCGGCTGCCGGCCGGCCGCGCAGCGAGAATACGCTGGCGATAGGCGTCGGCTTCAGCGGCGTTGCGCACCGGAGGTACCAGGTTGGGCATGATGATGGCGCGGCCAAACGTGCGCGCTACATCGGCCACGGTTTGAGGCAACGCAGCACCATCGCGAAGATGAATATGCCAGTCGTCGGGACGCAGCAGGGTCAGGCGGTCGGACATTGGGGATTCCAGGCGGGTCAATCTGGTGGGAATGCTACCGGAAAAGACTCTTGCAGGCACTCGCTATCAAGTTTTGCCGGATGCAACCGATAGCCCTAGGTATGCCTTAACGATGTATGACGCTTTGAAGTGTTGTAGAAACCAGTGGAGCCTCCCGTGCGCCAGCATTATCTAGCCCTGCTCAGTGTGTTCGCCAGCCTGCCTGCGATGGCCCTCACGTTCCAGACACGTCTGGAGAATATTGAGTGGAAGGTGGAAGGCGATCAGTTCGAGTGCCGTCTGACCCAGCCAATCACTGATTTCGGCTCGGGTGAGTTCGTGCGCCGGGCCGGCGAGCAGGCAACATTTCGTCTGAAAGCCTACAGCGGCGCGCTGGGCGCGGGCTCGGCTACGTTGTTGGCGGCGGCTGCCCCTTGGCAACCGGGCCGGGGCGATATCAACCTCGGCGCGGTGCGGGCAGGCAGTGGCGATGTACTGTTCAACAGCTCTCAGGCCCAGGCCGGGCGCTTGTTCACCGGTTTGCTGGAAGGACGCAGCCCGACCGTGCGGCATTACGGGCGCGAAGGCGGCTATTCGGAAATTCGCCTGTTGCCGGTGAAATTCAACAAGGCCTACAACGACTATCAGTTGTGTACCACCAAGTTGCTGCCGATGAATTACGATCAGGTCAAGCAGACCGAGGTCGGTTTCCCCGGTGGCGGCATCGAACTGGATGCGGCCGCGAAGAAAAAACTGTCGGTGATTCTTGCGTTCATGAAGGCCGACCCCACCGTCAACCATATCGAGTTGAACGGGCATTCGGACAACAGTGGCAATCGCCTCACCAACCGCGATGTCTCGCGCCGCCGCGCGTTGGCGGTGATGGATTACTTCAAGGCCAATGGTATCCAGGAGTCGCAGATCACCATGCGTTTCCACGGCGAAAGCTATCCCTTGGCACCCAACACCAATGCGGCCAACCGGGCGCGCAACCGCCGCGTGAATATTCAGCTGGAGCGCGTGGCCGCTCCCGAGAAACCGGCGCCCCAGGCTACTGCGCCGAGCAACCCGGCACACACGTCATAAGCCCGTCCCTGTGATGCGACCATCGGTCGCTCACTCGACATAATCTGTCGCTTTATCTTCATTTGCTGTCGCGCCTCTGTAAATTCACGGTTTTGGTCGGTAGAATCGACGGCTTTCCGTACAACCCCGTGGAGTGATGGCATGGCCGACGTAAACAAGGTCGTTCTCGCGTATTCCGGCGGCCTGGACACTTCGGTGATCCTCAAGTGGCTGCAGGATACTTATAACTGTGAAGTGGTGACCTTCACCGCTGACCTGGGTCAGGGCGAAGAGGTCGAACCTGCACGTGCCAAGGCGCAAGCCATGGGCGTGAAAGAGATCTACATTGACGACCTGCGCGAAGAATTCGTCCGCGATTTCGTCTTCCCGATGTTTCGCGCCAACACCGTCTACGAAGGCGAGTACCTGCTGGGTACTTCCATCGCACGTCCGCTGATCGCCAAGCGCCTGATTGAAATCGCCAACGAAACCGGCGCCGACGCCATTTCCCATGGCGCTACCGGCAAGGGCAACGACCAGGTGCGCTTCGAATTGGGCGCCTACGCCCTCAAGCCAGGCGTCAAAGTGATTGCCCCTTGGCGTGAGTGGGACCTGCTGTCGCGTGAAAAGCTGATGGATTACGCTGAAAAGCATGCGATCCCGATCGAGCGTCACGGCAAGAAGAAGTCCCCGTACTCGATGGATGCCAACCTGCTGCACATCTCCTATGAAGGCGGCGTGCTGGAAGACACCTGGACCGAGCACGAAGAAGACATGTGGCGTTGGACCGTCTCCCCGGAGAACGCACCTGACAAGCCGCAATACCTGGAACTGACCTACCGCAACGGCGACATCGTCGCACTGGACGGCGTCGAAATGACCCCGGCCACCGTGCTGGCGACCTTGAACCGTATCGGTGGTGAACACGGTATAGGCCGTCTCGACATCGTCGAGAACCGCTACGTGGGCATGAAGTCCCGTGGCTGCTACGAAACCCCAGGCGGCACCATCATGCTGCGCGCCCACCGCGCCATTGAGTCGATCACCCTGGACCGCGAAGTGGCTCACCTCAAAGACGAGCTGATGCCCAAGTACGCCAGCCTGATCTACACCGGCTACTGGTGGAGCCCAGAGCGTCTGATGCTGCAGCAGATGATCGACGCTTCCCAGGCCCATGTGAATGGTGTGGTGCGCCTGAAGCTGTACAAGGGCAACGTGATCGTCACCGGGCGCAAGTCCGATGAGTCGCTGTTCGATGCCAATATCGCCACCTTCGAAGAAGATGGCGGCGCCTACAACCAGGCGGACGCTGCGGGCTTCATCAAGTTGAACGCACTGCGCATGCGCATTGCGGCCAATAAGGGTCGCAAGTTGTTCTGAGTGTCAGACGCGTTGTGAGAATGGCCCCTTTATCAAGGGGCCATTTTTTTTGCCTGTCGATTAAGCAACACAGTCTCATGTTTATAAATGTTTAAAGTTGCCGAGCTGTTAAGGGTTAAAAGTTTCAATCCTGAACATTTATTGTCGATTCTTGGAGGGGGGCGAATTATTTACATCTGACTAGGAACTATGTCTTACAGAAAATTCACACATGTAAGTGTGTTTTGACTAAGCGTTTATGAAAGTTCTGTAGGAGATTTTGAGTGTAAATGGATATGTCAAATGGAACTGAGGGCGTCGGCCGCTTTTCGCCGGCCCGCGTATGCCTACGCCCCAAGCAAGGGATATTTCCTGAAGGTTGCGTGCGCCGCGTTTACCCCAACCCCCTAATTGGTTGGATATTTCATTCAAAATATGTGCGACCCAGGAAAGGTCTGAAAGGCCACATAAATCTCGACACATCCGAGTTGGCGTTTTTTTGTAGGTTAATTCCGAAGTGGTTGTGGGTTGGGTCTCTGGTTGCTCTAACTTGGGGGTGAATGCTATGCCAACTAGGAAACGACTAGGCTATTGTGTTTGCTCTGAATAATTCGAACAGCGAAATTGGACTTTCTCATGAATAAAGTGCTGATCGTGGATGATCATCCCGTCATTCGTCTTGCTGTGCGTATGCTAATGGAGCGTCATGGTTATGAGGTCGTTGCCGAGACCGATAACGGTGTCGATGCGTTGCAACTTGCGCGCGAGCATATGCCGGACATTGTCATACTGGATATTGGAATTCCCAAGCTCGACGGCCTGGAAGTCATTTGCCGACTGTCGTCCACCAAGCAAGCCACACCGTTCAAGGTGCTGGTGCTGACGTCGCAGGCACCCGGCCATTTCTCGATGCGCTGCATGCAGGCGGGGGCTGCCGGCTATGTGTGCAAGCAGCAGGATCTGACCGAGTTGCTGAGTGCCATAAAAGCGGTGCTCTCGGGCTACAGCTATTTCCCCAACCAGGCGCTGAACTCGGTGCGCTCCACCATGGGCAACGCCAGCGAGGCTGACATGGTCGAGCGCCTTTCCGGTCGCGAGATGATGGTGTTGCAACAGTTGGCCCGAGGCAAAACCAACAAGGAGATCGCTGACGGCATGTTCCTCAGCAACAAGACCGTCAGCACCTACAAGACACGCTTGCTGCTCAAACTCAATGCACGGTCGCTGGTAGACCTGATCGAGTTGGCCCAACGCAACGGTCTGGTATAGGGCCGCTGTCAATCCAGGTGTGCCGGCACAAAAAAGCCTCCGTAAAGGAGGCTTCCGGCCGTTACAGGCTCTATCAGAGGTCGAAGTCGTAGTCGGCCAACTGTTTTTGCAAGCGTCGCTCTTCCAGAAGATTGTCGATGGTGCGGCGTTTGCTCAGATTGGTCTTGGCCACCTCTGCCACAGGTGCTTCTGCCCCATCGTCATCCGACTCAACGAGGTCGTCTTCCACTTCCAGTTGTTCTTTGCCAGTGCTCATAAGGTTAACTCCGGGCTAAGACTGCCGTTGGCGCTCCTTATAACGATATTCCATGAGCGGGTAAAAAAGATTTTTTCAATCGACTGATCGAGAAAATCAATGATTGCTCAATCGTCGGAGGTTTTTTCCTTGTATTCGCACAGGTCTTCGATCCGACAGCTGCCGCAGCGAGGCTTGCGCGCCTGGCAAACGTAGCGCCCATGCAGGATCAGCCAGTGATGGGAGTCGAGCAGATAGGGCTTGGGAACAAATTTCATCAACTGCTTTTCGACTTCCACCACATTCTTGCCACGGGCAATTCCGGTGCGATTGCTGACCCGAAATATATGCGTGTCCACGGCCATGGTCAGTTGTCGGAACGCGGTGTTGAGCACCACGTTGGCGGTCTTACGGCCCACTCCCGGCAGCGCTTCAAGGGCTTCGCGGGTTTGCGGCACTTCGCTGCCGTGCAGTTCGACTAGCAGGCGGCAGGTTTCGATCACGTTCTTGGCCTTGCTGTTGTACAGGCCAATCGTCTTGATGTATTCCGATAACCCTTCCACTCCCAGGGCGTAGATCGCCTCGGGTGTATTCGCCACCGGATACAGCTTCGCCGTTGCCTTGTTGACGCCAACGTCCGTGGATTGGGCCGAGAGGATCACCGCAATCAGCAACTCGAACGGCGTGGTGTAGGCCAGCTCGGTCTTGGGTTCCGGATTGTCTTCGTGAAGCCTGCGGAAAATTTCCAGGCGTTTTGCGGCGTTCATGGGGCGGTGGGTTCCTTGCAAACGGTCGACATCAGTATGAAAAGTGGATCCAGGCTTCGGGCCCGCGGGCGATGACCCGAGCAGGATAAACCATCGCCACGGTGCACGGCAGCGTCGCCTGCAGTGGGTCAAGCGCCGACGTGAGTGTCCACGCGGTGCCGCGCTTGCTCCAGCGCGTGTTGTGCGGCTTTGAGTTGATCGGCACTGACGCCTGGTTGGCGTTGTAACTTGGCGACATCGGCTCGAGCATAGGCCAACGCCGTTTTCAGCTGCCGCAGTTGGGCGTCGATCGGACGTTTTTCCACGCGCTGTAAATCGGGCCGGGGCTGCTCACTGTCAATCTCGGCGTCATGCAAAGCTTGCTCGGCGCTGGACAGCGCAGCGCTCAAGGTCGCCAGTTGCTGCTCGTCGGCGTTCAGGTCCTGAGCTTTTTTCAATTCGGCGCGGCGCATCGCCAATTGGATTTTTGCGCGTTTGAGCGCAGGGTCTTTTTGCGCTGGCGGCGCCGCTCGCTCGGTGACCTCCAGGGCCGCCAGCGCCTGCTCCGCCGCTTCGAACTGCTGCTGCAGGACGATCAATTGCGACTGCTGCTCAAAGGTCGGCGGATGGCCGAATGCCTTCAAGGATTTATGCAGTTGCGCGCGGCTCATGGCGAGCGTGATCTTGGCCTTCTTGATCGCGGCGTCTTGTGCCGCCTGAGCGGCATCGGGTGGCGTGGGGACCTCTGGTGCGGCGCGCTTGGCCCGTGCCAGGCGTTCAGCGAGCTTGAAGGCTTCTTCCCGTTGCAGGCGTGCGTTGCGCTGTTCAAAGCGCCGCCGCGCGCGATCGCGTTTCAGGCCGCGTGCATGACGCTGGGACTCATTGGTCGCCAAGCCGCCCACAATCGGCAACACGCTGGCCGTTGGGCGCATCTCAATGCAATCGACAGGGCAGGGCGCGACACACAAGTCGCAACCGGTGCACTCATCGACGATAACGGTGTGCATCAACTTGGCGGCGCCGACAATCGCGTCCACCGGGCAGGCCTGGATGCATTTGGTGCAGCCGATGCATTCGGCCTCGCGGATGTAGGCAACCTGGGCCGGGGCTTCGCCACGGCTGGTGTCCAGCTCCAGCGCTGGCACACGCAGCAAGAGCGCCAGGCCGACGATGGTTTCCTGCCCACCGGGCGGACATTTGTTGATCGCCTCACCACGCGCGATGCCCTCGGCGTAAGGCTTGCAACCCGGGTGCCCGCACTTGCCGCATTGGGTCTGCGGCAGCAGCGCGTCGATACGTTGAATCAGATTCATGGAGTAATCATTGGCATGCCGGTTGGACAAACAGAGCGTTTAGATACAAGCCACAAGCCACAAGCCACAAGCCACAAGCCTCAAGCTACAAGCTACAAGCTATAAGCTGGCTCTTAGCTCTTAGCTCTTAGCTTGAAGCTTGCAGCTTGTGGCTTGTGGCTTAAAGCTTATGGAGGGCTGTTGTGGTGAGCGGGCTTGCCCCGCGTTGGGCTGCGAAGCAGCCCCATCAGGGCCGCCGCATTCCTACAGACAGAATTGGGTGCCTGGTTCAGGGCCGCTACGCGCCCCAACGCGGGGCAAGCCCGCTCACCACAACAAGCCCGGCTAATCACAACAAGCCCGGCCAACCACACCAGGCCCGCTCACTGAAGGCCTAGACGCTTACTTGATACGCTGGCCTGGCTTGGCGCCGCTGTCAGGGCTCAGCAGGTAGATCTCTTCGCCGCCAGGGCCGGCTGCCATCACCATGCCTTCAGAGATGCCGAACTTCATTTTCCGTGGCTTGAGGTTGGCGATCATCATGGTCAGGCGACCATCGAGCTTCGACGGGTCTGGATAAGCGCTCTTGATCCCGGAGAACACGTTGCGTCGCTCGTCACCGATATCCAGGGTCAGGCGCAGCAGCTTGTCGGCTCCTTCCACGGCTTCGGCCTTGACGATCAGGGCAACACGCAGGTCAACAGCGGCAAACGCGTCGAAATCGATCTCCGGGGAGAGCGGGTCCTTGGCCAGTTCGCCGTTGCCGGCCGGAGCCGATTCGCCGGTGTCGGTCTGGCTGGCGACCAGGTCTTCCTTGGACGCGTCGGTCATGGCCTGCACCTTGACCGGGTCGATACGGGTCATCAGCGGCTTGAACTCGTTCAACTGATGGTTGCTGAGCAAGGTGGCGTGGTCGTTCCAGGTCAGTGGTGCGACATTGAGGAACGCCTCGGCGTCGGCGGCCAGCAATGGCAGGACCGGCTTGAGGAAGATCACCAACTGGCGGAACAGGTTGACGCCTGTGGCGCAGATCGCCTGGACTTCAGCCTGCTTGCCTTCCTGCTTGTTCAGCGACCACGGCGCCTTGTCGGCAATCCAGGCGTTGGCGCGGTCGGCCAGGCCCATGATTTCGCGCATGGCGCGGGCAAAGTCGCGCGCCTCGTAGGCGTCGGCGATGCTGGGCGCAGCCGCCAGGAACGCTTCGGTCAGTTCCGGCGCGGCGTTCTCGGCGACCAGCAGACCGGCGTTGCCCTTGTGGATAAAACCGGCGCAACGGCTGGCGATGTTGACGACTTTGCCCACGAGGTCCGAGTTGACCTTCTGTACGAAGTCTTCCAGGTTCAGGTCCAGGTCGTCGACGCCACGGCCCAGCTTGGAGGCGTAGTAGTAACGCAGGTATTCCGGCGACAGGTGGTCCAGGTAGGTGCGCGCCTTGATAAAGGTGCCACGGGACTTGGACATCTTCTGGCCGTTGACGGTCAGGTAGCCGTGCACGGCGATGCCGGTTGGCTTGCGGTAGCCCGAACCTTCGAGCATGGCTGGCCAGAACAGCGCGTGGAAATTGACGATGTCCTTGCCGATGAAGTGGTACAGCTCGGCCGTGGAATCCTTGTTCCAGAACGCATCGAAGTCCAGCTCCGGTGTACGGTCGCAGAGGTTCTTGAAGCTGGCCATGTAGCCGATCGGCGCGTCCAGCCACACGTAGAAATACTTGCCCGGCTCACCGGGGATCTCGAAGCCGAAGTACGGCGCATCGCGGGAGATGTCCCACTGTTGCAGGCCGGCATCCAGCCATTCGGCGATCTTGTTCGCCACGGCATCCTGCAGGGTGCCGCTACGGGTCCAGGTTTGCAGCATCTGCTGGAAATCCGGGAGCTTGAAGAAGAAGTGCTGGGAGTCCTTGAGTACCGGGGTGGCGCCGGAGATGGCCGACTTCGGATCCTTCAAATCGGTCGGTGCGTAGGTGGCACCACATTTCTCGCAGTTGTCGCCGTACTGGTCTTCAGTGCCGCATTTCGGGCAGGTGCCCTTGATGAAGCGGTCGGCCAGGAACATTTTCTTTTCCGGGTCGAAATACTGCGTGATCGAGCGCGTGGCAATATGCCCGGCATCTTTCAAGCGCAGGTAGATCTGGCTCGACAGCTCGCGGTTTTCTTCGGCGTGGGTCGAGTGAAAGTTGTCGAAACCAACCAGGAACTCGGCAAAGTCGGCGCTGTGTTCAGCCTGCACATTGGCGATCAGTTGTTCCGGGGTGATCCCTTCCTTTTCGGCGCGCAGCATGATGGCCGAACCGTGGGCGTCGTCCGCGCAGACATAAATGCATTGATTGCCGCGATGCTTCTGGAAGCGCACCCACATATCGGTCTGGATGTACTCAAGCATATGGCCAAGATGGATGGAACCATTGGCATAGGGCAGGGCGCTGGTGACGAGGATCTTGCGTGGCTCGGACATGGGGCTCGGCTACTTGATGAAACGGAGGTCGGCCACTATAAAGCGCCGGGAAATTTATTTCACCCCGTGCTGCTGTTTCAGAATCTTCCTTGCCGGCGAAAGCATGCCGCAACGACGCTGGAACGGTTAGGATAGCCGCCTGTTTCAGTCAGTCTTTTTTCGGGAGTTGCCCATGAGCGCCGTCAATCGCGCAGCGGTGGAAGCCGTTCTTCGCCAGTACACCGACCCCTATTTGAACCAGGACCCGGTCAGTGCCGGCTGTGTACGCGCCATCGAGGTCCAGGGGGGCCAGGTGTCCGTCCAGATGGAGCTGGGCTATGCCGCCGGGCTGTTCAAGAGCGGCTGGGCGCAGATGCTGCAAATGGCCATTGAAGGCCTCGACGGCGTGAGTTCGGCCAAGGTCGACATCCAATGCGTGATCGCCCCGCACAAGGCCCAGGCACAGATCCCGGGCCTGGCCAACGTCAAGAACGTGGTGGCGGTGGCATCCGGCAAGGGCGGCGTGGGCAAATCCACCACCGCCGCCAACCTGGCCCTGGCGCTGGCCCGCGAAGGCGCGCGCGTGGGCATCCTCGACGCGGATATCTACGGCCCCAGCCAGGGCGTGATGTTCGGCATTGCCGAAGGCACGCGGCCCAAGGTCAAGGATCAGAAGTGGTTTGTGCCGATCGAGTCGCTGGGCGTCGAAGTGATGTCCATGGCCTTCCTTACCGATGACAACACGCCGATGGTCTGGCGTGGGCCGATGGTCTCCGGCGCGCTGCTGCAGTTGGTCACGCAGACCGCCTGGGGCGACCTGGATTACCTGGTGATCGATATGCCACCAGGCACCGGTGATATCCAGCTGACCCTGGCGCAGAAAGTCCCGGTGGCCGGCTCGGTGATCGTCACCACGCCTCAGGACCTGGCGTTGCTCGACGCGAAAAAAGGCGTGGAGATGTTCCGCAAGGTCAACATCCCGGTGCTGGGCGTCGTGGAAAACATGGCGGTACATATCTGTTCCAACTGCGGGCACGCCGAGCATTTGTTCGGCGAGGGCGGTGGCGAGAAACTGGCCACCCAGTACGGCGTCGAGTTGCTGGCCTCGTTGCCGCTGTCGATGGTGATTCGTGAGCAGGCCGACGGCGGCAAACCGACCGTGGCCGCCGAGCCGGACGGCCAAATCGCCATGATCTATCAGGAACTGGCCCGCCATGTAGGCGCGCGGATCGTCCTTCAGGAAGCGGCGGCGCCGGCAATGCCGACGATAACGGTCAGCGACGACTGAGCGGATTGAAAGGAAAAAGCCTCGACGGTGTCGGGGCTTTTTCTTGCCTGCAAATCACCCCAAGGTCTCCAATGACACTTTTTCGCAATTGCGCTTGTAAGCATTCACTTACTTTTTCGTAAGTGTTTGGGTTTTTTCCTGGGGGGTAGAGGTCTCGAGTGCTCGAAAGACTTTTCTATCTTGTTGAAATATAACAACTATTTATGTGGGCGTTAGCGTTGGCATCTGTCAGTCGGCTCGTTGCATCCCGTTGAACTTCCCAGGGAACTCTCTAACATCAGCCCTGTGTCCACGGATTGACACAGCCATCAAGGAACGATGGTTTGAGGGAACGTCGCAGGATGCGATTCATCAGGACGATGAAAAGGAATACAGGGACTAGGGAAAAAATGTGGGCGGGTCATACCGCCCCTTTTTTTTGCCTGCAGGAAAGTGAATCCCGTCATCCAGAAACGCAAAAAGGCCCGCAAGGGGCCTTTTTAGAGGGCGGCGACGCTATCAGCGTTCGAGGTCTGCAATCTTACCTTTCTTGCCATCCCACTCTGCCGCATCCGGCATCGGGTCTTTACGTTCGGTGATGTTCGGCCAGATTTCCGCCAGCTCGACGTTCAACTGAATAAATTCCTGCATCTCTGCCGGGACTTCGTCCTCGGAGAAAATGGCGACGGCCGGGCATTCAGGTTCACACAGGGCGCAGTCAATGCACTCGTCCGGGTGGATGACCAGGAAGTTCGGGCCTTCGTAGAAGCAGTCCACCGGACACACTTCTACGCAGTCGGTGTACTTGCACTTGATGCAGTTGTCGGTGACGACGAAGGTCATTTCTAATTTTCTCCTCAGGCGGCGGCAGCGAAACCCTTTGTGGCAGGGCTCGCGAGGTTCGGGAGCGATAGTCTGCGGACCAGGCTAAAAGCCCGCAGCATCCCAAACCGCGCGAGAGTCTACCAGCTTGCAAGCGTCTGCGTTATATCCGAGTCTTAAGTGCATATAACATTTCGAGCGCTTTTCGCGGCGTCAAGTCATCCAGGTCAAGTTTAGCCAACTCGTCCAGCACTGGGTGGGGCAGGCTGGCAAACAGATCGCTCTGGTGGGGCGCGCTGGCTTTTTTGCTGGCTTTGGCCGGGCTTGCCACCGGAAGCTCGTGGGGCAGTGCGGTTTCTTCCAGGCGGCTCAGGTGCTCGCGGGCACGGGTGATCACCTCCGTGGGGACACCGGCCAGTTGCGCCACGGCCAGGCCGTAACTCTGGCTCGCCGGCCCAGGCAGCACGTGGTGCAGGAACACGATGCGCTCGTTGTGCTCGGTGGCATTGAGGTGCACGTTGGCCACCAGCGGCTCGTTTTCCGGCAGCACGGTCAGCTCGAAATAGTGCGTGGCAAACAGCGTATAGGCGCGCAGATGCGCCAAACGCTCGGCCGCAGCCCAGGCCAGGGACAGGCCGTCGAAGGTGCTCGTGCCGCGACCCACTTCGTCCATCAGCACCAGGCTGCGTTCGGTGGCGTTGTGCAGGATGTTGGCGGTCTCGCTCATTTCCACCATAAAGGTCGAACGGCCACCGGCCAGGTCATCGCTGGAGCCAATCCGCGTGAAGATGCGGTCCACCAGCGACAATTCGCAACTGGCCGCCGGCACAAAGCTGCCGATGTGTGCGAGCAGCACGATCAAAGCGGTCTGACGCATGTAGGTGGATTTACCGCCCATGTTCGGCCCTGTGATCACCAGCATGCGGGTATCGTCATCCAGCGACAGGTCGTTGGCGACGAATGGCGTGGTCAATACCTGCTCTACAACCGGGTGGCGACCTTGCACGATGCGCATGCAGGGCTCGCTGACAAAACGCGGGCAGTTCAGGTCGAGGTTCAGCGCGCGTTCGGCGAGGTTGCTCAGTACGTCCAGTTCCGCCAGGGCGGCTGCCGTGTCCTGCAGCGGCGCCAGTTCGCTGATCAGGTCTTCAAGCAGGTTTTCATAGAGCATCTTTTCCCGAGCCAGGGCGCGGCTCTTGGCCGAAAGTGCCTTGTCTTCGAATTCTTTCAGCTCAGGGGTGATAAAGCGCTCGGCACCTTTGAGGGTCTGGCGGCGCTGGTAGTCGATCGGCGCCGACTCGGCCTGCTTGCTTGGCAACTCGATAAAGTAGCCATGCACGCGGTTGTAGCCGACTTTAAGGTTGGCCAGGCCAGTGCGAGCCTTTTCGCGGGCTTCCAGGTCGATCAGGAATTGGCCGGCGTTTTCGCTCAGGGCCTGGAGTTCGTCCAGCTCGCTGTCGTAACCGGTCTTCAATACGCCGCCGTCACGGATGACTGCCGGCGGGTTGTCGATGATCGCCTTTTCCAGCAACGCCGCCAGTTCCGGGTAGGTGCCGGCGGTGACGGCCAGTTGCTGCAGGTGCGGCGTGTCCAATTCGGTCATCGCGGCTTGCAACTGCGGCAGGGCGCCGAGTGCATCGCGCAGGCGCGCCAGGTCACGCGGCCGCGCGTTGCGCAGGCCGATCCGTGCCAGGATGCGTTCGATATCGCCAATTTCCTTCAGCTGTGGCTGCAGTTTTTCAAAGCGATAGCGGTCGAGCAGGCAGGTAATAGAGGTCTGGCGCGCTTGCAGCACGCTCAAATCGCGCAGCGGACGGTTCAGCCAACGGGTCAGCAAGCGGCTGCCCATGGCGGTCTGGCAACGGTCGACCACCGACTGCAGGGTGTTATCACGCCCGCCTGACAGGTTGGTGTCCAGTTCCAGGTTGCGACGGCTCGCGCCATCGAGCACCACGGTGTCGTCCAGACGCTCATGACGCAGGCTGCGCAAGTGCGGCAGGGCGGTGCGCTGGGTTTCCTTGGCATAACTGAGCAGGCAACCGGCAGCGCCGATGGCCAGGGTCAGGGTTTCGCAACCGAAGCCCTTGAGGTCCTGCACCGAGAACTGCTGGCACAGACTTTTCAGCGCCGAATCCCGCTCGAAATCCCACGGCGCACGGCGTTTTGTCCCACGGCGTTTTTCCGCGGGCAGATCCTTCGGCCAATCATCCGGGATCAACAGCTCCACCGGGTTGATACGCTCCAACTCCGCCAGCAGGTTCTCCCAACCCTTGATCTCCAGCACGCTGAAGTTGCCGCTGGTGATGTCCAGTACCGACAGGCCGAACAGACGCTCGTCGCCCAATACCGCCGCGATCAGGTTGTCGCGACGCTCATCCAGCAGCGCCTCATCACTCACCGTCCCCGGCGTGATAATACGCACCACCTGGCGTTCGACCGGGCCTTTACTCGTCGCGGGATCGCCGATCTGCTCACAGATCACCACCGACTCGCCCAGCTTCACCAGCTTGACCAGGTAGCCTTCCAATGAGTGGTAAGGAATCCCGCACATCGGAATCGACTGCCCCGCCGACTGCCCGCGCGCGGTCAGGGTGATATCCAGCAGCTTGGCCGCCTTCTTCGCGTCTTCGTAGAAGATCTCGTAGAAGTCGCCCATGCGATAGAACATCAACTGATCAGGGTGCTGGTTTTTCAGGCGCCAGTACTGCTGCATCATTGGAGTGTGACTTGAAAGGTCTGTCATACGGGGCTTTCGGCTCTACCTGTCTATTTGACAATTCACATCTGTCTAATACTACAGGGATTTTTTAGGCATTGTCGGCGGCAGGCCTACGTTGATTTTGCGCAGGCGCAGATAACGTTGCGTCATCTTGGCGTCGGTGTGGCCACCGAGCTTCTGTGCGTCGTTGCCCTGGTCATCGGTGTCGGAAAGCGACTTCGCGCGCAGGTCGTGGAGACTGGCATCTTCGACGCCAGCCTTCTTGCAGCTGATCGCAAACGCATCTTTAACCGAACTGTAGTGCACCGGTTTTCCGCCGCGCGGCGAGCAGAACAAAGTGAGCCCGCGGATCTTCCGTGGGAGCGCCTTTGCCCGGGCCACCAGGTCCTCCAGGTCCGGCGTCATTTGCACCAGCAGCCTCGCGTTTGTCTTCTCCTGTTTGAAGGCGATGCCCTCGGGGCTGATGTCGGCCAAGCGGATGGCCAGCACGTCCCCAATGCGCTGGCCGGTCAGGTAGCACATCTCGTAGATGACGCGCATGTTGTCGCTTGAGTTGGCGCAGATCGCCTGGAACTCGCCGTGGGTGATGTACCTGTCGCGCTTGTGCTCAAGGTGTCGCCGCACGCCGATGCACGGATTCGAATCGACAATTTGCTGCTCCAGGGCGTAGGTGAACACCGCCCGCAGTACCGAGATCACCCGGTTCGACATGTTCGGCGTGTCCGCCATGTGCAGCTTGAGCGCGACGACGTGCCGCTGAAGCACCTCGCGCGGCTCGAAGTCGGCGAAGTTTTCCTTCAGTCGCTCGGCCGCCGCCTCGTATTGCTTGAGCGTGTTCGGCTTCAGCGCCGGCTTCGTCCTGGTGCGCATGTTCTCGAGCGCGTCGTCGATCAGCTTGGGCATCCCGCCCAGGCTGCGCTTGTCCAGCAGCATGGCGTACTCAGCGAGGGACGCCTGAAAATCTGTGCCGAGGCGCAACCACTTGCCCTTGCGGACCAAGTAATAGGCGCCGTGCTTCTGGTACATGCACGCCGGCAGGTGCCGGTCCTTCTTGCGCGGTCGCATCTATCTCACCTCAGCACAGCCGCAACTCCGGCCCCTTCCTTGATTGAATACCACCCAGCCGCCCAATGACAACTTGGCGCAGCACCTTTGGGTGTCCATCACCACCTACCGCGAACCCGTATCGTTCGGCGGTCAGCCACTTTATCTGTGCCCCTGGCTTTTTGTATCCGGTCAGGTCGGCAACTTCCTCTGCTGTCAAAAACATACCTACCTCCCGCAGTCCCTTCTGGGCCGCGCTTTCTTGATCATTTAATTTGGTGTCCTTGCCGCGCTGGGCGGCAGAAGATGGGTCAGGGGTTGGCGATCTTGGTCCAGCCGCCCTTGCGAAGCGGTTCAGTGATGAGTTTTCCGATTTGTTTGAGCACAGGAATACCTCGCCCGCCGATCACCGGCAGGCATGTAGGGGAGTGGAGTGATGGCGTTATGCCTAGATATCTGTGTTGTTGGGATGGGTGTAAAACGGGTACTCATTCCACCCAATTGCCAGGAGGGCGCGTGCCACACCACCTAGATCTTCCGATTGCTCACGCGTATAGGGGTCGCACGATGATTCTCAAGTTCGATTGGCGACGCCCAAACGACGATGCGCCGGTCGCGGCCAAGATCATCGAGCCCGCTCCAATCGACGGCATGGGCGAAGTTGCCGCTGAACTGGAAGGGCCATGGCCTGATTATCCAGCGGCACTGGACGAAGCTATGGCCGCTGCTGAGCGATGGATCGACAGCCAACTGCCTTAAGCCGCTCACCGGCAGGCATGTAGGGGGATTGGGGTTAGGGGTAGTTCTTGCTGATGCGCTGGGCGATGGCTTCGAGCTTTTCGGCCATGCTCCACATATCGTTGTTGTCGCGACGGGATACCACTGCTGCGCGCTGGACGTTGCGATCGATCAGGATCTTGGCTGCCAGCCGGATCAGCCAGGCTTCGACTTTGCGCCGGAAGAACTGCTTCACGACTTCACCGCTGCGTGCCACTTCGCTTTGTACTCAGCGATGAAGTCCGCCGGGAATTGCGATACCCAGTTGCAGTAGGGGCACTTGAACTGTTCGCCCGTCCAATTGGTGCGCGGCATGCTGCAATGACCGTTGCCGCAGTACGGGGTGTAGCCGGGACGAGTCATCAAGTTTTCGCGAACTATGTTCATGGCCTACCCACCTTGTAGATGAAGACGTAGGCGAACCAGAGGGTGGCGATCATAGTAGGTGTGCTCCTGCTTCGAGCAAGCCGTCCCGGTCTTCGCGCAGGTTGTCTCGCTCAGCCCTAAGCTGATCGTTCTCCCTGATCAAAGCCTTGATGGCTGTCGAGATATTTTGGTGGCCAAGCTTGATGGTGATGGCTTGGGCCTCGTCGAATAGCTTGACCTTCTGGTCACGGTCATCCGATGCACGGGCTGCAAGCTCTTTTTCCCGGATCTTCAGGCATCGCTTGCACGTCACGTAACGCCAGTCGTTTGTGAGTTGTTCATCCGCCATAACGCCTTCGGTGCCGCAGTAGACGTGCTCTGGTGGATCCTGGTCGGCCTCGGTACCGCCGTCCCATGGATAGAGGTGAACTGCGCGCCCGCCCATCAGCACTCGCTCCAGTTCATGGCCTGTATGTATTCGCACGGAACCATCAGGCGGTCGGGTGGCACCGTGCTTTCGGTCCTGATGTCGCCGAAATAGGCAATGGCGGCCTGGGCGCGCTCAAGCGACAGTTGGGCATGACGCATCTGCCAGGACTTGCGCTGCTTATACGAGCGCAGCGCCAGGGCCTTATCGGTGTAGGCGAATCGCCGGCCGTGCTCCCCGCCATCCTTCAGGACACGCTTGCGGTACTGCTTCAGCATGGACTCGCGCTGCGAGCCACCGAAGAGGTTGTTGTGGAATTCATCCACGATGTACCAGCACTGCTCGGTTTCGCCGATAACCACGAACTTTTTGCAGGTGACTTCCAGGCCTTTAGGGTCGAGCTCGTCGACGTAGCGATAATGGTCCGGGCCGAGTTTTATCTTTTCCATGGTCGAGCTCGTCCTTGCCGCTATAGCGGCTGACTTTGAAGGTGGAGGGGTTACAGGTTTTGCGGGTGGAGTACGGATGTACTCCTATCGCGGAATGCCTACCCGCGCAACTCGACATCCGTTGTGATCGCCTTCACGACCACCGGGCCAAGGATCCGGACACCTCGCTGGTCATCTTTGAACGCACGATTGATTCGGCCGATTGCCTCTTCCCGGGCCTGCCGATATACCTGATCGATCTTGCAATCCGGCCCCCAGCTTCCGATGTTCGAGATTTCGATAGTGAGGGTGACCGTTGCGCCGGTAGTGGTCCGCACTGTTGGTCGATTGGTCATGGCAGTTCATCCCCGACGATCATCTTGCAGGGGCCCAGGCGTACAGCCTTGAGTTCATCCCGCAAATCATCTATCTCCTGATCGGCATCGGTCAGGCGCTGTTGCAGGGAGTCACGCTCTTTGATCGCGAGCGCGTGCTTGCGCCGCCAGTGCAGCACGGCGTCCAGTTCTTCAACCGTTTGAATTGGCTTGCTCATGCTCATAACCTCAATTGTCGGTGCCGGTGTAGGTGCGCCATGGCACCTTCACTCCGTTGACCAGAAAGCCCCAGTCACCACGCCACTTGCTGGTGATGAAGAGGGTGTAGACGCCGCCGGGGGAGACCTCATCGATTCGGTGGTACTCGCCGTGGCGCAGGCTCGCGGTATCGCCAGGCTCTCGCCAGTAATCGATGTCGGTGTGTCCTCCGGACTCCCAGGTATGCCGACGCTGCTCCTTGTACCAGCCGCGCAGGATGATGGTGCGGGCGTTCCACGGGTGGTCGTGCAGGTCCCGGTCTTCGTCGTGCCGCATGATGTGGTGGATGCGGAACGACCACGGGCACCACCACAGCGCTGGCTTGTGCGTTTCGCGGGAGTAGGGGTTGAACAGCCACCAGCGCCCCATGTACATCTCGTCGCCGTCGGCGGACATGATGTGCAGGTACGGGGTGCGCTGGGCGCGGGTGATGAGCCAGGCGGCAACCGCCGGGCGCGCAAGCAGCTTGGCGATTAGGCGCCAGAAGAGATTGATCATGCTGCCTCCTTTTGCTCTTCCGGCTTGCGGATCAAGCCAAGGCGCACGCCTTCATCTCGAACAATCAAGATGTCGTCGCCATAGCCCCATTGATTCTCGAAGCCGTTATCCATCACGGGCTGGAAATACCCGTAGCGCATCATCTTCCCGCTGAGCACGAACGAACCGATAGATCCGACCAAGCTCTTCAGTGTGCCGCCGTGCGAGAAGCCGTCCCACGGGCCTTCCCTCGTAACGTTGATGCGGGCACCGGTGTAGTCATCGAACAGCCAGACAATGTTGCGGCGGCCATTGAGAGCGAGGTATGAATCGTGCCCGGCGCCCTTGTTACGAAAGAAGCACCGGCCGCAGTTGGCGATCACCCTGATGAATTCGTTCGCAGCGATGATCCGGTCCAGGCGCTGCTGGCCGATGGTTTTGTTTTCTGTAGGCATGGGGAGTCCTTGCCGGGCCATGCCCGGGCGGTGGAGTGGGGGAGTTATGCGGCAGCTTTCAACGCTTCGATGATGCGCCGGCCGGCCAGCGGCGGCACCGCGTTTCCGGTCATGTGCATGGTTAGCCGGTGGTTATCCGGGCGCTGTGTATCTTTCGGGAAGGACTGCGCGGCCATGGCCTCGTCAGCGGTGATCATCCGCATTCGGTCGCCATCGACCACGGCCCAGCGATCCAGCGTAGTGATGGTGCCGATCGGGCGTTCCAGGCTGCGACCGGTGAGTCCCGACCCCGAACCGTAGTAGGGCATCACGAACCGCTCTCCGAACCGTTCCCGGCCATTCTTCACGCGAGTCAGCGTGGATTCTGCGCGGCCTTGCTTGATGATCGGAGACCACTTTCCGGCGTTGAAGTCGATAATCTCACTGGCCGGCACATGCTGGTGCTGTTGGAGCTGCAGATGTAGGGGCGCCTTGCTGCGGGAACAGACCATGAACAGGCGTACCCTGTGTTGCGGAACCCCTAGGTCGGCGCAGTCCACGATATGCGGAGCCAGCGAGTAACCCAGGCGCTGCATCGCATCCGCCCAGGCTGGGTAGAGGATCCAGTCCATGAACTCCGGTACGTTTTCGATGATGGCGAAGTCGGGCCTGTTGACCTCTGCATTCGCGACCGGCGCCCAGGCCGTCGACCGCGAGTTGTCGTGCTGCGGGTTGCCTGACGCCTTACCGCGCGCCTTGGTGTGGCCCTGGCAGCACGGAGAGGCCAGCATCACGTCATGCTTTGGCACTCGCGACCAGTCAGCCTGGTGCAAGTCCTGGCAGACGTGCTGCGTCTCCGGGTTGTTCTTGGTGTGCCACTCTACGGCGGCGGGCCAATGGTTGGCGGCCCAAAGGACGTTTAGCCCGGCGTCCTTCCCTCCACGGGTCCATCCGCCGAAGCCGGAAAACAGGTCAATTGCAGTATGCATAGGGGGTCCTCGCCGGCTGGCGCTATTCGAAAATGGGGTGGGTTACTTCTTCTGGTAGGTCTTCGTCAGCGCCGCGTTGACGCTGTTGCCGCGCTTCAGCACGACGCGAGCTAGTGCTGCCCGGTCCGTGTGGCTGTGGCTGGCCTGACTGAGCAGGCCAAAGTAGCTGTTAGCGGTCTCGCGCAGATCCTCGGCGGGCGCTGCGGCGGTGCGCTTCAATGCCTGGGCCAATGATCGCTTACGGGTGGTGCGCCGCCACGGCTTGATAACGTGGCCAACGAAGTCGACGCCGCGATCCACAGGTTGCAGAACCGTCTTCGTCGGATTGAGCTTGGCGCCGAGCCTTGGCAGGAACGCTTCGACCTCGGCCAGCCACTGGTTGAGCTGCTGCGGCGACTCATGCAGTAACACGAAGTCATCGACGTACCGGATGTAGTGCTTGGCGCGCAGCGTGTGCTTGGCGAACTGGTCCAGGGCATCGAGGTAGATGTTGGCGAAGAACTGCGAGGACAGGTTGCCGATCGGCAGGCCGAGGCGGGCAGGCTGCGCCACCAGGCGCTTGTGTTGCGGCACCCTATTGAACAGATGGGCCGGGCTTCGCGTCTCGTAATCCTCACGCGGGTCGTACATGAGGATCTGAGTGGCCAAGGCCAGCCACCAGGGTTCGGTGATCCTGGCTTCCAGCTGCTTGCGCAGCACCGCCTTATCGATGGCGACGAAGAAGTTGGCCAGGTCGCACTTGAGGTAGAAGAGCGGCTTCGACCAGTTCTCGCTGGCGCTCCGGATCTTCGATTCGAGGCGCTTGCCGGCGTACAACGTGCCGCGACCTGGAATGCATGCGCAACTGTCCGCTATGAAGCTGGCGTAGAAGCGCGGTGCCACATGGTTGTACAGCAGGTGGTGGACGACTCGGTCCCGAAAGGCTGCCGCCCAAACTTCGCGGGCTTTCGGCCTTGTGACCACGAAACAAATGGATCGGCCTGGGCGGTAATTGCCGCTGACCAGGTCGTCGTGCAACTGGATCAGGTTCCTTTCCAGGTCGATTTCGAATACCAATGCACTGTCGCTGTTGCGCTTGGTGCGTCGGCAGTCGTAATAGGCCTGGACCAGATCCTGAAACGGGTAGGGATCCAAAGTCGAATCTGCGGACGGGGCGGACACGGAGCTCGTTGTTCTTGTCGTTGTTGTTCTGATTGCCATCATCGAAGTTCATGTTGAATGCGTTGTTGGCTGAGCGCTGCGACCTATCGTGCTATCTACGTCGCCGAGCCGAAGGCATAGCCGATCAGCAAGGAAACTGCGCGAGACCTGCACGGACGCTTTAGACCGTCGGTATCCCTTATGCGCATGGCGGTGACCTATCAGGTCAGCGGCACGACCAGATTCAATTCGCACAGACCAGAAAGCCTTAACCTTCAGGTAGCGGGCGCGGTTGGGGTGGAGCGTTTCCAGGCGTTGGCTTGCTTGCCGACAGAGGCTGTTACCTCGATCGCCTTGGCATGCTGTTCGACACTGATGAATCGGCTGTCCTTGAATAGGCGCATCAGGAACTCGACCACTTGAATCCTCTCGACCAGCAGGGTTAGATGGGGGCGTTTGTCCTGGGTTGCGTTTGCACGGGCGATCAGCATCACGACCTCGATGCATTCGTCGATCACTCGCTTGCCCAGCGATTGTTTGAGGTCTCGCGGGATGTTGCGAGTCAGGATGGTTGCCATGTGCAGCAGGCCCATGGCCGCTCGATAGATCGACAGATCGGTGTGCATTCCCATTGCGGTACAGCTCCAAAAAGCAAAAGCAGCCGGCCGCAAGCGACCGGATTAAATAAGCGAATTAATCAATAAGTTCTCTGCGGACGGGGCGGACACGGAGCTCGAGGCTCTTGCCGAGGCAGCTCTGAGGGCCATCAACGAAGTGCATGAAGAATGCGCTGCTGGCTGAGCGCTGCGAAGATGACCAGTAGGCGCGTTGCTGGAACGCCTCAGGACCGCCGGCTCGGAATGCCTCATGGATGGTCTGGGCCGGGTCTTGCCCGCTGTACAGCAGACCGACCGGCTCGCTGTTCGGGTTATCGCCGCTGCGTCCGTACTCCCAGTTATCGCCGGTGCCTGGCTTGAAGTGGCGATACTGAAGCTCTTGCACGTCGCGAGCCGGGATTGCCCAGTCGGTGAAGCCGCCAATGTTCAGGTCCATCACCTTTGCGGCCAGCTCGCTACCCGCCGCCGCCATGGCGTGGGTATTGAAGAGGCTGTCGGTGAAGCTGCCGGCGCCTTCGACTTTCACGCCGTACTTGCCCCACTCGCCGACGAGTTCATGAGCAGCGCCGGCAGTGATGTTCAAGAAGCGGGAGCCGGTGTCGGGGTCGCGGGTAATGCCGGTGAAGAAACCGCCGCCGTAGGCCTCGCCGATGAGTGGGAGGGCTGATGCTTGTGCTGCTTTAGCTGCTGTGGACATGATGCTTCCTCTTTTCGAAGGCAACAAAAAAGGCGCTGTGCGCCCTGGTATGCCGGATCAAGAACGAATGGTTAAAGGATCAAATAAAGAATCTGCGGACGGGGCGGACACGGAGCTCGTAGCTCTTGAAGTTGAGGCCCTGATAGCCATCATCGAAGCTCATGGTGAAAGCGACGTAGGCTGAGCGCTGCGAACTCGACCAGTAGTAGCGGTCCTGGGCGAATACCTCAGGGCAGTTCAGCCAGCCCTGATACAGCTCGGCAGCGGCTGGCAGGTAGAAGTCATGGTGACCATCAGCCTTGTACTCGGCGCAGGCATCGGCAGCCGGATACTTCCGTTCGTCATCGTTGCCGATCAACACCTGGGTATTGGTGTAGCCGTCAGTCTTGCTCAGGCCTTTCACCTCAACTCCACGGCCTCCCCATTCATGGTCGCCAACGTCATTGGCGGCGATGATCAGGTAATGCGCTGGCACGTCGCCGCGGGCTTGAACGTACCCGCCGTTGAGACCGCCCTGGCCCGGCCATGGCTGGCCTATTTGCGGGGTGTCGTAGTGTGCAACCGGCGGAACGTTCGCCGCCGGCGGCAGCACTTGGGCGAACACGCTGGCCATAGCCAGTTGTGCCAAGGCCGAGGCGGGCATCTTGATAGAAGCGTCGCCGTGTTTCAGGGTGATCATTTCGGTTTTCATGCAGTTGCCTCGGGTAAGCGTCGCCATCCGGTGACCGGTGGTGGCAATTTGGTTTTGGTTGGGGTATTACGGGTGACCGGCATTGAGCCGGATTAAGGAGAGCTAGATGAGCGAGAAGCCTTCAGACTGTGAAGTGGCTAAGCTGATTGGCATAACCGAGAACGAGGTCGGCACCTATCGTGTCAACTCCGATCTGAGGCCTGACGGTCGGTGGCTCATCTATTTCGGATACCAGATGCCTGTAGCTTTGCGCAAAGGCCTGACTGGGAGCTTCACGTTCTTAATGCCTGAGATAGGCTAACCGCAATCTCAAGCGGCCTTGCGCTGCCCCAACACTAGTTGCCGCGCTGCTTCAAACTCGCTGCCGAGGATTTCGGCGGCGCCCTCGATGTTCTCGTTTCCATCCTCAAGCCGTAGGCCGAGGTTCAGGTAAACAACCCCATCCAGTTCGAAGAACACGCCGCCGCACATCCACAGTGCGCCCGGGTTCAGGCCAATCGCCTCCCAGGCCTCATCCATGTCGATGCTGGCCGGGCAATGCTCCTTCCACAGTAAGGACAGGCGTTCATGCTCTGCGACCTGGGCTGCGCGCGCTTCCTTCGGCGTCCCTTTCGCAGGCTTGGCGCTGGAGCGTAGCGCTCGGTAACCGTACTGGTCCGGACGGCACCAGTGCACATCCAGATCACGGCTTGCGCTGAGCTTCACGCCACCAACGTAGCTGCGGCTGCCGGAGCGCATTGGCGAAGTCTCGCCGCCGAACGCCTGGCCCAATTTGGCGCGCTGCGCGTTCCAGTTCGCTCGCTTGGTGTCCCAGGCGTTCACCGCGGCAACCACGGCAGGGGCGGTTGTCTTGTACATGTAGTTGCTCATGGGCTTCTCCTTGTATGGGCAAGCTTGATAAGGCTGGTATGAGTGCACAAGATGAGTTATTGATTACGGTTTCTAACAAAGCAAAAAGAGCTAATAGAAAATGATTGATCTGAAAATTTATGAACAGAGTGACGCGCTCTTGATGGTCATGAACGACGCATCATCGAAGCTCAGGGATTTCTGCATAAAGCACGACACTTCCCAAGATGATCATCGCGAGACGGCCGTCGAACTCCAACGCGCTGTATACGCAGCGCATGCCAAGTGGTTGAAGTTTGTTGAGGAAAACTTTGTCAACTGGGGCGGATAACCTCCTCGCTAAGGTACCCCCTCCGGTTACCGGATGCAGCGAGTAGGAAGGCCGGTCACCCGGCCTTGTTTTTACTTCGGATCGAACGCGCCAAGCGACAAAACAGCGGCCTCGCCGATTTTTTCTTGCAGCACTGATTTGAACTCCTGAGCAATGTCTTCGCGCTGGACTTCTTCGCCAACCCAACGCAGCTTGAGCACTGGCTGCGCGCCGCTGGTGATGACCGACAGGCGCAGCGTGATGACTTGCTCGGTCAGACCTTCGAAAGGGATGGTGCTGAACTGCAGCGACACCGGCAGTGTTTCTTTACTACGCGCTTCGATCTGATCCATGGCGCTGCGGCTGGCGCTGGTCTCGCCCACTGTGGTTTCCGATTCACTGGAAGCCTTGATGGTGATGGTGCGCACTGCGGCAATGGCTTTGGCCACCGGGATGGAGTTTCCAGCCTCATCAACGGGTGTGAGGTACTGGTGCCAGTCTTCGATCCAGTCGCTCAGGTCTTTCTGGCTGATGCCGCGCCCACCGATTTGCTGGGCGGCGGTGTAGCCGGCGGTTGGCTTCAGCTTGAGGACGGCGCGGTCATCGGCGTGACCGGGCACATCGGCGGTGCCCAGGTTGAACAGCAGCACACAGCTCATCGCGTCCTGATCAATGAAGCCGCGGGCGCCAAGTGCCGCGCGTTCCACCACGTACGCGCTGAAGTCTGCTAGCGAGTGAGTGCTGTAGGTGCCACGGAAGCGGCTGCGCCCGGGCTGGAACTTTTCCAAGTCGATGACTTTAGAGCTTTCCGGCAGCACCACGGTAGGGACCAATGTTTCCAGCTTCTTGCCGTTGGCTTCCAGCGCCGTATCGGTGATGAGCTGGATTGCATCTTTGGTAAGTGACATCGCTTATTTCCTTTGACTTCGGGGGGGAGGGTGAGCGGGGTGGGTCAGGTGCGCTTAGGAATCGGCGCGTCGTCGCGGCTGAACAGCTGGTCGTGCTTCTCCGCGAAGAGGGTCACGCGGCCGCCGGTGCCGACGTGCATGGGCGTGTCGAGGCTGGTGTTCTCGCTCCGGGTTCCGCGTTTGGTCGGCACCTTGTAATCGAGCTTGTGCTTGATCTTCACCTGGTGCGATTCGCCGATCTGGCTGAAATCCAGGGTTATCACCAGCTTTCCGGCCTTGCCGTGGTCAACCACGCCAGCCGCTACTTCGGAGATGGCGTGGCCAATTTGACTGGCGAAGGCGCCACCGTTGAGTTCTTCAAGAAACTCGGCTGTATCTGTTGCTGTGGACATGGCTGTTTCTCCGGGATGGCCTGCAGGCCGCTGGGTGGAAGGTGGAGCTGCGATTGTCGAAGGCGCTGGCGCACCTGGTTATTGATGCGCTTCATGCGAACTTGAAACCGTTTTCCTTGGCGATCAGCTCGATGCGCTTTTGCCGTATACGGGTTTGCGTGGCTGCTGCGCTGGAGGTGATGCCGGTCTCAGCCAGGGCCTTGAGCATGGGCGCGAGCTTGTTGCGCTCTGCACGCAGGCGCTCGGCGTGGCCGCTGCCCCCCATGCTGGCGCCGGGCACTTCGGCACTAACGCCGGGTGCAATCTGGTGCACCTGGCCGCCGGCGCCGAAGAACGCGTCCTTCTGGCGGTGAAGATCCGCTATCACCGCTTGCCGCGGATCTGGCATAGGCACGCCGATCATGGCTGCGCACCGTAGTAGGCGAACACCGCCAGCATCATGGTGAAGCCGATCGTCCAGCGAAGCATGCTGAGCCCGAAACGCCGTGACGTTGCCTTGGTAGCGCTGAAGAAGTCAGCGTTGCGCTCAAGCTGTTCAGCGTAATGGCACGCGCCGTCATGGCCAGTGCGTGCGCCGCGGGAAACGCCGGTGGAGCGCTCCACCACATCGAACAGGTTCTTGCCGAGCGGCACCACGCCGAAACGCAGTACCTTCACTGGCTCTTCGCGACCGATCTTCATGTACATCTCCGAAGTGGAAAGCGAAACACGTTCCCGCAGGGCCTGCAGAACGGCTTGGCTTTGTTGGATGGCTGGGTTCATGCCGACTCCTTGGTTGTGCTTGCGTTTATTCGTCAGCAGCCTGACCGCCTGCTGGTTGCCGTTGGGCGCAGGGGAGGGTGCTGACGGGTAAAGGCGAGGCGTAAAAAAGCCCAGTAGGGACTGGGCTTTTCATTACGACACATAGACCTCCCTATGTAGCGCGGGGTGGCGGTTGAGCGCCTGGTTTTAAAGTTCACATGGCTGCCAATCCTCCGCATCGGGGTGTGATCTATGACTACTGCTGGCTTCTGTTTGCGGCTACCGGCACCACACCGGCTATTTGTGCACTCGACCACAGCGTTTTCATTCAGATCACACCCCGATGCGACCTGGTGTTGGGGAGTACCAGGGCCTCGGGCAGTTAACGACAGGCTGTCGTGGCGCTGGTTGTTCGGGGGGGGATGGTAGTGGCTTTATGCCGCTGTTAATCTCAGATCCAGGTGAAATCAGAGGCTGTAGCCATGGATCCGAAGAACCTTGCCGTATTGATGAAGCTGAAGAACGCTATGGAAATGGCAAGCCCATCTCCAGCTCGAACCCCCTATATAGAGCCGGAGCCTCCGCAATCTAAAACCGGATGGCTCGTGAAAAACTGTCGCTTCTGCAAGACGACCAAGTTCAGCTACAGGGCTGACTGGGTTAATCCTCCGATCATGTGCGAGGGATGCCGCAACGAGCGGAAGACTCGCTACAAACCCGGCAAGGGCGACACGCTCTATTCCAATACGCAGGTGTTTCACGGCGGCTCACCTGGGGCGGGCCGCCATAAATGACTACCAAGAACAAACCTAATGAGACTCATGCGGAAAGATTGCTCCGACTGAGGCGCATAGTTGCTCGCTTAAAATCTGAGTTCGAGAGCCAGCCATCCGGCAAAGGTGTCGGGCTACTGACCCAGATTCGGGAGCTTGAGCAGCGGATAAGAAGAGAGGAAATGCATTCCATCTCTGGTTATAGAACTCCAAAACGTCCGGTTTCTGGCGGTGCGCCAGGATCAAATAGGCGCAAGTAAAGCTCTCCAAAAAGCTCTCTGCGAAAGTTCTTTGGAGAGCATCCTGCCCGCTGGTAACGGGCAGGTAATCTCTATTCCTTGCATAGGCCAACGGTCGCTTTCCCGTCAGTGACTTTCAGCGCGACACGGGATCAAGGTCCCAAGGCCAAACGCTTACTCACCACCACGCAGCCTCTCCAGCTACGTCCTCCGAATGAGGTCTCCTATGCCCAGCGCCGACATGAGGTCGAATCGCTGCGTACCGTTGCGCGGTACGTCCGCTGGCTATGCATCGGCCAGCTCGGCGTTCATCAAGTTTTTAAAGAGCGGCGAGCCGTGAGGCCCTGGCGAGTCCCTGTTGGGTGACTCGATGGAGTGAACATTAGGCATTCCTTCTTTTGTAGTCAATAGGTATGCCTAATTATTTTTTGTTACGCATGAAAAAGCCCGCTCAGTGGCGGGCTACGGATTCAGATGGGAGAGGGCAGATACAGGCGGGCTTGGGGAGGTCAATGCGGCACGGGAGAGAACAGTGTCCTTGCGACATCGTCCAGAAGCCTCTCGATCTCCGCCAGGTCGGCTTGCTTGATGTCGGTCGCGCATTCGTAGGCGCAGATCAAGCACTGCAGCAGATCAAGGTCTGAAATCTTCGCAAGGTCATCTTTCAGATCTGGGTGCTGGCTGAGTAGCAGCGCTCGGATATCTTCAGCGTTTTTCGGCATATCCATAGGCGGTCCCTCCATAGCTCAACCTGATTTTAGGCCATAGCCGCATGGGACGGCATGGCCGCTGATCGATAGGCCGTGAGAGTACGCTTACTAGAAACAAGAAGCCCGGCGCTAGGGACGGCTTGAGAGTCGCTGTCAGAGGGAGGTTGCGATTGCCAGGGCCAGTTGCGTGTCCGACATCAACGGCGGGGCGTAGGTTGCGCGATAGTATTGGGAGGCTTGCTCAAATTGAGCGCCCCTTATTTCGCCTTCCGAACCAATGAACGCCAGAGCGTCGGTCTTGGCTGACTTGAAGATCTTAGGCGGGTCGGTCGTGAGAGACGTGGTTGCACCAATTAAAATGGTTGGCGCGGAGATTGTGATAAATATCCCTGCAGCGATAGGGTTGACGTCATCACCTGATACGGCCTGTGTGCTGACCGATGCTAGCAGGGCAACCCCCAGAGCCTTCCATGAATTCATTCTTCGTTGCATCCGTTGCGTTCAGAGGGTGCCACGATAACAGAATCGAATGATTGCCAGAAACAAGAAGCCCGGCGCAGGGCCGGGCTGATGTGTATTACTTAATAACTCGAAGGTGGCGAGCTTGCTTAGTGACTTGCTGCAGAGGCGCCAAGGTCGATGAGCCAAGAAGCTCTCGGAGAAAAGCAGGCTTCACATTAAGCGCCTTTGCGAGTTGCTCTTCACTAAGTCCTTTCTTAGAGGCGAGCAAAGTCAGAGACTTGAGCAACACCTCTGGTGGCTCCTCCGGGATTAGATAGTCATCCTTCTCCCGTGTACCTTCCTGCCTCTTTAAAGTAATAACGCCTGTCTTGTATTGGGCGTCTGTAATTATTTCAAGCTGACGAGCCCTGTACAGAATTGCGCCCTTACTGACCTTCCAGTTTCCCTTGAACTCTCGAATACCTTTCCAATCAAGTCTTGTCCCGTTTGGACGTGGGAAAAACTTAATCATCATGCTTCTTGGTAACAAAAAAGCGCTAGCAAATCGGTTGGCTTGGTTTTCGGTGACTCGATCGCCAGTTACAACGCCTTCATGCATAACAAGATGGCCAAGCTCGTGCGCGATGTCGAATCGATACCGACTAGTACTTTCTTTCGCGTTGTTCCTCACAATGAATGGTCTTTCGACTGCGACTGATAACGCATCAATTTCTTTTGTAAGACCTTCGAAGCTCAAAACAACGGCGCCAAGATTTTCTGCAAGCCGCGTCATATTATCCACGGGCCCAAGCCCCAGTTCCCATTCTTTACGGCAGCTTTCGGCCGCTCGCTCAATGCAGTCATGGCTATGGATGTCTGGAATGCTAGGGATGTTGACGGACGGGAGCCTAAGCTGCTTCTCAAGATAGCCAATGAGCGAATGGACAACTTCACCCCTAGCAACAGCTACTTGCTTGGTGGTTTTGGTTGTCGAAAGAAGCTTTCTGAAGTGGAACTGATCTTCATGAAGGCGATTGACTCTGGACTGAAAAAACTCAGGCTCGACATTGAGTGCTTCAGCAAGACTGATAATTAGCGTCTCAGTCGGCGCGCTCTGCCCTGTTTCAAGTTTGTGAACATATTGCCTGGTTTTTCCAACCAGAGAACCAACCTCTTCAAGAGCCATCGCGGAAAACACCCGCGCAAGTTTGAGAGATGCTCCGTCAAATGCAAGGCTCATGTATTACTCGTTAACCGCATCATTGTTGCCAGTGTTATCAATGTCATCTTCCAGGATATCGATCTGGGCGGGAAGCAACGTCTTAGGTGCAGGAGCAGGGCCGCCAACAGAATGCAGGTAAGCGCCCTTGGAGCCATGAGTCCACTGAGAGACTTTTTCCTGGTAAACGTTGTAACCGATGAAGTGCGCTCGATCCTCGCTTTCATCTCCTTCCGCTCGCTCAATGACAAAACGCCAGATCACTGGGTGGCCGTCATCCTCCGAGAACATGTCATCAACTGCATTACGCTTGAAAAACCCTTTCTTGTCGGGGCTCTCAGGGTCATCGCGAAAGAATCGGCACGGAACGCCGCCGATGCAAAAAGTCACATCCATGCCCGGATTCAACAGTGAAAGCCACTTGTGGGACTTGGACATGCACATGGAAATCAGCATGTTTTTTGAGCGTTCGAAAGCGGCCACTTCGCGACTGAAATTGGAGTCGAATTCCGACTGCATTTCCTGGATTGTCGTAAACCTGATGTCCAGCAACGCCTCAGCGATCACGCTAAGGCGGTCATCGGTAAGGTCTGAGTGAAAAAAGGAGGGGTTATGGGGCATGTGACTTGCTCTCACCAAGTTTTGATGGGTAGCATGTTCTTGCTGATTTAATGATTTGTCAACCAGATTTCATTGCTAAAACTGGGATTTGTCAACCTAGGTGGCGCGCCCCCGCGCAATCCTTCCCGCCTTCACCTCATCCGCATATCCAGCCAGCCGATCCTCGTCCGCATGAAGCACCGTGCACATCTTCAGCACGGCCTGGGCGTCCGCCTCATTCCCGGCAAGGCTCAGTCGCTCTGCAATCCTCATCAGCTCTACGGCTGACCACTTGAGGTCTGAGGCAATGCCTTGGAGGTCGCGCTTAAGGTCTTGGTTGGGTTTAGTGAGGGACATTTATGGCTCCAAACTCAGTGCGCGGACTGCCATTCACCAGATTCCGCCTCGTACCTATCGAAAGTCTCTCTAAGTGCAACAATATCCAGCGGCGACTTCGGGGTAATCGAGCCAGGCTCCTCTGGAACAATTCCATCAGCCTCCATCAATTCGACGAGCTTTTTGCCGCGAGCAATGCCCACGTTCAGATGGCGAGCAACAAAAGCTGCGCTTAGGTGCTTCCCTGTTAGGGCTGCAATAACCGCTCTGCCGTACATAGGGTCGGCAGCGTAGCTGTCAGGATCCAGGTAGTTTTCCAGCCAGCCAGCGAATCTGCATTCAGAAAGAAGAATATCTAGATCAGCTATTGTTTGATCGGCGCTCGCGAGGACCTCCGCCACGGCTCGCTCATGCTCCTGCTCGTTGGCGGGCTCGCCGTTGATCAGATGGCTAGCTGATAGGCCTGTCCCTGGAAGGCCGGCAGTGACCCTCACTCCCTTCTTGCTATTGTTGACGCTCAGCCCTGGTGGACCAAACGAAAAGCTGAAACCGGACTTGCTGATGTTTAGCCAAACCCAGGGGAGTATTTGAATCCGCTTTTGAAATCTCATGCCCATTCACCACCTCCTTGTGGTCGTTATAGCTTGCGAGCATTCCAGACAAGCAGAACACGAGCCTGGATATGCACCTTGGCGAGCATATCGCCCTCGATCATGATTGCCGGGTACACCGGGTTATCTGAAATCATGCGCAGAGATCCGCCGGTCAGGCGTTGGAGCCTCTTGATGAAAAGCTCGCCCTCCAGCGTGAAGACGTAGATCGCGTCGGTACGTATTTCGGTTATTCCGCGATCCACCAGCAGGGCGTCACCGTTACGGAACGTGCCCTCCATGCTGTCACCGTCGCCATCAATGATGGCCAGGTTCTCTAGCTTGGAATACGACAAGCCCTGCGTCTTCAGCCAGTCGAGATGAACGGTAATATCCCTGATCACTTCGATGTGATCGGGCGGCACTCTTCCAGGCCCCATCGAACCAGCCACGTCAAGTTGTGGGATCGTGATGAAGCTGGAATCCTGCGACTTTCGGCGAGATTCGATCGGCACGACATTGCTCTCCTTGCTCGCAGGCTGCGCCTCACCATCCGACCCCTTGCGCATCGGCCCCTTTCCAGTAGCCAGCCACATCGGCATCACTTTCAGATAGTCGGCAGCGATCAAAAGATTCTGCCCCTCTATCGTCTTGGTTTTCCCTGAAATCCAGTCGTTTACAGACGGCGCGCGAATGCCGCAAGCGCGAGCCAGGGCGGCCTGCGTAACTTTTGGCGGGCCGGCCATCGCCAGTTTTAACCGTTCTTGAAGTGTCCTCATTAGGGGAGCCTAACACCAGGCATCTAAGGTATTCCTATTGACCTAAATAAAAGGTATGCCTAATATCCGTACCTATGCGAATAGCCGGAGAAATCAGGCATGAACCCAAATGAAATTATCGACGCTCTCGGCGGCACTTTCCGTGTCGCCGAGCTGTGTGAAGTACGACCTCCATCTGTAAGCGACTGGAGGAAGCACGGCATTCCAAGGGCGCGAATGATGTTTCTGCGCATTGCCAGGCCGGAGGTTTTCAAGGAGCTGGACGCCCAAGGCGCCAAGAAAACCGCCGCCTGACATCCCTGTCCGCCGTTCCATTGAGCAAATGATCGCCGCACCTGGCGTCCGCTACCACGGAAACAAATTTGAGGTTTTACGAATGGAAAATTTCTTGAGGGCTTGCCACACCACCATCAAGGAAAGCGGGGCAGAGGAGCTCGCGGGAAAAATGTGCATGGCGCATGTGAGCCTGCTACAGCGATCGAACCCAGACAACGCCGCGCACCACCTGACCATCGAGCATTTGTTTGGGGTCTTGCTGCACACCGGCGACATGCGTCCCTTGCTTGCACTGGCTGATCAATTCGGTTTCGACATGGTGTCGCGCGAGAAGCCGACTGCCAAACCACTGATGGTCGCGCTCGGTCATTTGTCCGCCGAGTGCGGTGATGTTGGTCGATTGATCTTCGATGCAGCCGCTGACAACCACATCAGCCAGCACGAGAAAGCCCAGGGCGAGAAAGCCATTCAGGAAGCAATCGAAGCGCTGCACATCCTGCGCGAATCGCTGAAGGCCGCCTGAATCGCAGGCATAAAAAAACCGCCTGGCAGGGCGGTCCTTTCAACAGCAATAAAACTTGTGGGGCCATTATGAACACACTCGTCGCTCCAAGCAATACCGTCACCATGTCGAGCCGGGAGATCGCCGACCTCACCGGCAAACAACACAAGGATGTCATCCGCGACATCCGCGTGATGCGTGACGCCCTGGCGAAGGATGGCGCAAATCTGCGCCATCTTCAGGAGCAGAAGGACGGACGGGGTTACACCGCCGAGTTCCAACTTGACCGACTGCTCACCGAGACGCTTCTGACCGGGTACAGCATCGCGCTTCGCCACCGTGTCGTGACACGCCTTGGAGAACTCGAAAACGTGTCGCGACACGCAGTATCAATGCCTTCCAACTTCGCCGAAGCCCTTCAACTCGCCGCTGATCAGGCCAAGCAGAACGCTTCGTTGCACCAGGTTATCCAGCAGCAGGCTCCCAAGGTTCAAGCCCTGGAGCTCTTGTCCGCCACCAACGGTTCAATTTGCATTACCTCGGCCGCCAAGCAGCTTGGCATCGGCCCGCTGAAGCTCTTCAAGTGGCTCAGCGACAACCGCTGGATCTATCGCCGCGCTGCGTTCTCGGCCTGGTCTGCGTATCAGCCCCGCCTCACCGCCGGCTTGCTTGAGCACAAGCTGGTCAAGGTCGGGAAGGGCGTCGAGGAAGACCTCAAGGTTGTCGAGCAGGTCATGGTCACCCGCAAAGGCATCACCCATCTCGCAACAGTCATGCAGGAGGCTTTGTAATGGCCGGCGACTGGATCAAATTCGAACTCACCACCTTGGACAAGCCAGAGGTCTGCCAGATTGCTGACCTTGCCGACATCGACCCTGATGCCGTCGTCGGAAAGCTGATGCGCGTGTGGGGATGGTTCGATCAACAAACTGAAAACGGTAACGCTCCGAGCGTTAGCAAAAAGTTACTGGATCGTCTGGTAGGCGTTACCGGTTTCTGCGAGCACATGAAATCGGTCGCTTGGATGATCGAGAGCGACGGTGTTATCAGCCTCCCTCATTTCGACCGGCACAACGGGAAGACCGCTAAAAACAGGCTTCTCACGGCAAAACGGGTGGCAAACCACAAAGCGAGTAACGGTAAAAGTAACGCTGTGAACGTTAGCGGTGCGTTACCTAAAGAAGAGAAGAGAAGAGAAGATCAAAACCCTCTCTCTGCGCATGAGCGTGTCGATCCTCGCATGCCCAGCGAGATGGCACTCGACTGGAATCCTGATGACAAGCTGCTGAAGACCTACTCGGTTCATTCTGGTGTAGCGATGGACCTATTCACCGAAGAGGCGCGCCGCGCATTCACTGCTCACTACGAGCCGCGCGGCCAAGTGAATACTCAGGCTGAGTGGGTGCAGATGCTGGTCAAGTGGGTGCTGAACGACAAGAACCGAGCGGCCGCCAACAACGTCACGCCCATTCGCCAGAGGCCAGCAGCTGCTTCGGACTTCGATGACGACAGCACCGACTGGCAAAACGGGGTGCAATCGTGATGAAACAGGTATCCGCCGTTACCCAGGGCCTTTGGGCCAACCCCGCAGCCGGTGAGTTCATCCCGAAAGATGAGGTCCAGGCTCCACAGGATGAAGGCCGCCGCCAGATGGCCGTGGCGATCAACGATCTCTTCACTGAGCTTCGCCTGATTCGTTCGGCGTGGCGTCAGGCATGGCCGGACAAGGAGACCTACCGCGCCGCCAAGGTCCAGTGGATGCAGGCATTCCTTGATGAAGGTATCCGCACACAGGGGCAGATCGAGTTCGGCATGATCAAAGCGCGCAAGCAGGTTTCCGATTTCATTCCGAGTCCAGGGCAGTTCATCGAGTGGTGCAAGCCAACCCCGGAAATGCTCGGCTTACCACCGCTGGCCACCGCTCACCGTGAGGCCGTGCGAAACGCGCATCCCGGAATGGCAGGGCAGGGCAAGTGGTCACACGATGCGGTCTGGCACACGGCCAAGGAATGCGGGTTCGAGAGCCTGAACAAGCTCGACGCCGCGCTGAGCCTGAAGCTGTTCGAGCGGAACTACACGATCACCATTCGCCGCTTGCTCGATGGCTTGCCGCTGCAGGCGATGCCAAAGGCGCTGCCCGCCAAGGTTGACGGGCGAATCACTCCCGAGGTGGGGAAGGGCGCTATTGCCGAGCTACGTGCCCGTCTTGCAGGTGGATCGCGATGAGCAAACTCACAAACGCCGCCCGCGATCGCGAATGCCAAGTTCGGTTTCCGGGCTGTTCGTGCGAACCGTCCACTACCGTCTTGGCTCACTACCGGCTGGCCGGAACCTGCGGAATGGGGATGAAACCCAACGACTTCCAGGCGGCCTGGGCCTGCGGCTACTGCCATGACGTTGCCGACGGTCGCTTGCGTGCACCCAACCAACTGACCCGCTATGAGGTCCGCCTCTTTCTCGCCGAGGGTGTCATGCGAACCCAGAACATCCTGATCAGCGAAGGGAAGGTGAAGCTTTGAAACTGAAAGACAACATAGAAATTCAGGCTGAGGCACTCAAACGCATCGGTTTCCCTCCCCGGATGGATGCGGCGTCGCTGACAACGTCAAACTTTTACCGGCTCCTTGAGCAGATGACTGTCCTCAAAGAGCGCGCCGGCCCCTGCGAGAACGTGGTGATCTGCAAGGACTGTTCAGCGGTGCACGACTGCCCATTTGGTGCGAGCCACGAAAACGCGTTCGATCACCGCCGGGTGTGTGGTTCATGCGGAAGCCGAACAGGCTTTCGTGATGTGGTCGGCCGCTGGGTTTCTTTCGCGGAAACATGGAAGCCTTGGACTTGGGGGAAGGGCTGCTGGGCATTCGATTTTTGCACCTCTCCCGGACATCAGCCGGATGGAAAAAAGGCGACTGCGCAATGAGGCCTTTCACTGTGAAGCCATTCAGCCCGAAGCCGGCGCGGGCCAAGGCCGTGGACCGGGAAGGCCTGGAGCAAGCAGCCCTGATCAAGGAAATCAGCCTGCGCTATCCGGCGGCCGCGAAGCTGATCTACCACGTCCCGAACGGTGGGCACCGGCACAAGCTGGTGGCGATCAAGCTGAAAGAGCAGGGCGTGAAGGCTGGCGTTCCTGACCTGGTGCTGCCCATGGCGCGCGGCGGTTACTTCGGACTGTACATCGAATTCAAGGCGACCGCGCCGCACGACGCCGCTGTATCCCCGGCCCAGGACGCATACCTGCAGGCACTGACCGATCAGGGTTACCTGGCCATTGTCTGCCGTGGGCACTTCGACGCTATTGAGGCAATCAGGGCCTACCTTCTTCAACCTCAAACCAAGGCCGCCGCATGACTCAGACAATGCTCACTTCGTTTACAGATGCGGAGATCCGGCGGCAGGCTGGTAATGCCCAGATCCGCGATCTGCGCGATGCTCGATACCCGGGCGTGTACTTCCGCTTCCATCGAAACCGCGATCGCGGCACGTGGTACCTGGTGTCTGGTGGCAAATGGGACAAGATTGCCGCGTTTCCTCAGCTGCCGGCGAAGGGGTTGATCGTCGCGTTGCCGAAGATCCGCGAGCGCCTGGCCGCCGATCCCAAAGCATCAGCCGCGGCCGGCACGTTGCAGACCGTTGGCGAGCTGCTGGACTGGTTCACCGCCCGCCAGGCCGTTGACCGCAGCCTGTCGTCCAAGCGCCGCTCTACCAACACCTCGATCATTTCCTGCCACCTGAAGCCGCGGCTCGCCGATATCGCCGTGGAAGACGTCGACCGTTCCACCCTCGATAAGCTGGTGATGTGGCCGATGCAGGCTGAAATGTCCCTGTCCTACGTCCGTCTGATGTGGGGAGTGTTGGTGGTCGCGTTCCGCCAGGCCGAGAAACTGCGCCTGATCACCGCCAACCCCATTGCCGGTTTCAAGTTCACTGACTTCACCAAGGCCCGAATCCAGCCCAAGCCGTCACGGTTGCGCGCCGTGCAGCTCGAGGAAGTGATCGGCGACCTGGCTGCCGGCTTCGACCAGCACCCACAGGACTGCATGCTGGCCCTGATGATGCTGTGCCACGGCACCCGCGCCGGCGAGACCAGGCAAGCGCAGTGGTCCCACTTCACGTTGGGTGAGCAGGGCGAGTGGTTCATTCCCACCGAGAACACCAAGACCCGCTGCGAGCATCACCTCCCACTCACCCACCAGGTGTGCGCGTTGCTGGAGCGGTACCGGGACTGGCAGTCGGCCAAGGGGTACAAGGGCACCTACGTGTTTCCTGCACGGGGGCGTGGGCCGATCAGTGACAGCCAGGCGTGCGCAGTGTTCGCCAGGCTCGGCAAAGGTGAGTGGACGAGCCACGACCTGCGCAAGGTAGCCCGAACCGGTTGGACGGACCTGGGTGTCGACTTCCTCATTGGCGAGATGCTGGTGAACCACACCATGACCCGCAACGTGCAGACCTATATCCACACCTCGGCCGAACTGCTCAAGCGCGAGGCCCTGAACAAGTGGCACGACTGGTTAGACGGGAAGGGTTTTAACCTGATTCACCGCTCGACCATGACTAGAAACGGAAATTCGCACAATGACGCCGATGCCTTGAATGGCGCGGCCTCTAGCCAAATCCAGAAACCATAAAAGGCGAGGTTTAAAAATGATGATTTTGCTCGATAAGGCATCCGGCCTCGCCGTGAATCCAGCCGAAGTCAGCTCAATGCGGTACGAGAACTGGAATGGAGGCAAGCACCTGGTGCTGACCATGCAAACCGGCAAAGAGCTTTCGGTGGAGCATTGGCCGCATGGTGATGGCCCAAACGTCTACCGCCTGCACGAGCAGCTGCTGGAGGCTCAATGAAGAAGTCCCACGGCCCAGCCTTCCGCCGCGAACTGAAATTCATCGTCGAGTGCAACATCTGTTTAGGAAAGGGCGAACTGCTCGGGCTTTTCCATTACCTCGAGTGCGATCACTGCCTGGGCTCTGGATGGGTCTGCGGTCATACACTCCAGACTCTTCCGTTGAGCGATGTGGTGCGGGTGCTGAACGCTCGCTTGAAAGACGCGCTCTCCGAGATCGCCAAGGATCGCCGCGTTATCGGCGGAGCCCACGAGCAATACGAACAGAACAACCGTCGCGGCGCCGGCGGATCGAACTACACAGGGGATTGATCGATGGGTATCTATAAAGACGTGATGGGCACCCTGGTACGCGTACTGGCCGCCGACAACATCGACAACAGCACGAAGCAGTCATGGCAGAAGCTGATCGACGCCGACCTTCGCCAGGGTGGCACCGGCAGCACGCTGTCAGTGCGTGACAAGTTCGATTACGACTGCTGCCTTTACGCGCTGCTTCACCGGCAGCTTGAGCCAGCTCAATGGGATGTGCTGGTGGCAAAGTACTCAACCCATAAGGCCAACAAGGTCGGGGCCATTGGCCGCCTCGTAGCTCGCATGGTTTCCCCGGCGCCTCAGCTGTTCATCTATAAGGCTCTGACTGCCTGGGCCATACCGAAGCTGAAAGGCGTGCAGGTCGGCAAGCGCTCCACCGACATGATCGTGCTGCCTCCCGAGTTCTACGACATGAACACCTGGGATCTGGCTGGCTCCCCGGAGCGCACTCGTCGCAACTGGCGAGGCGGAATCCACAAGCGTTTGGAGAAGCTCGAAGAGCAGGCCGTGATCCATGCGACCGAGATATTCGACAGCGAACAAATCTTTGTAGATGCCGCTTGACCCATTGGCCGACTGGCCGTAAATTAACCCGATCATGTCGATCTTGCGCGTTATGAGAGATGAACAAAAATTCTGAGCCCCACCACAGTGCAGGCCTCTTTCGTTTCTAGATGCCGATTTCGCAGCCTGCAGGTTCAGCGGTTCACGTTTGAGTTTTGACTCAGTGGCGCAAAGAGCGAATCAAGGTTTCGCCTGTTCGGGAGTTATGGAATGTCGTCTCGCTGAGCCTATTGGCATAGCCGTTGTCCATGATGCGATAGGATTTGGTTCCGTCTTCCCACTCTGTCGTGCCGCTTGAGATGCGACCGTTCTGCTGAGTCTCTTCAACGATTGTGTAGATTTTTCCTGCATCGTTTTGAACCTCAAACTGATCAGTTTCCAAGGTGCGTTTTACCCTCATCACGAGAATCTCCTAGTCAATAAGGCGCGCAAGATACCCTAGGGGGGGGGCGTATTGGACAGCGGCACTAGGAGGGTTGCGCTCTGAGCTGGGTGATCCTTCTAGGCGTATTGGCCGGTTCAATGTCATCGCCTCTTGCTTGTGTAGTGGCACTTAGGCATTATTGAGACTGCTTTCTCTGGTTAGCTCTCCATTCCCTCTCGCTTGGGAGCTGTTCCAGGGCTGGCAGACGGCCCGACCATGTGTTGGGCCTTTTTGATCCGATTGACCTGAGCCCCTATATTTGTGGCGGCTCTCTCAATCATAAGGATCCATAGATTTCCCTTTGTATCTAGTGATACGCCTGACCCTGCCTAGTGCGGGGTTTTTTTATGCCTTCGTTTTTGTGGGTAGACCATTGCCAGGGTGGTCCTTCGGGAAGGCCTGGACGCGGTATAGCCGGTAGTCGCGCGTGCTACAGAACACCCGCAATCAGCGTGCCCATGCTCCATTACCTCGCGGGTAGCGCTGATGGACCGAGGGGAAATACCCTCACACCTATTTCGAGCCTCGGCATATGTCGGGGCTTTTTTTGTTTTCGGCTCCACCACACCCGTTGCTATGGCCGGGAGTGCTGATGGGGCCGATCTATCACGCTCCCCGAAAGGGAGGACAGCGGATGAAACCTATGCCGGACAAGAACCCTGACTTCTGGGCGCAGGTGTGGCTCGTCCTCAGCACGCCGCTCTGGCAGGGCGCAATCATGGCGTTCACGATCACCTTGTTGCGTGTGCTCTATGAGGCCAAAGAGCCCAACAAGTGGCGGATCGTGTTCGAAGCCCTGATCTGCGGAGCCCTGAGCCTTTCGGCCAGCAGCATCATTGAATGGATGGAGTGGCCGCCCAGTCTTTCGGTTGCAGCCGGCGGTGCCATTGGTTTCATCGGCGTGACGGCGATCCGTGACCTGATCATCAGGTTCTTGGGCAGAAAGGCGGACTCAGCATGAAGGCGATCGCTGCGGCAATCATCATCGCGCTGGTCGGCATTCTGCTCGTCGGCATCCAGCAGTACCGGGTTATCGCCCTGCGCACCGAAGTGCAGTTTGAGGCGACCGAGAAAAAGAAAGCCGTCGACGCGAACGCTGAGAGCCAGGCCACCATCACCACGCTGCGCGCCGAGGCCCTTCGCAACGCCGCTTACACCGCTGACCTGGCCAAGCGAATCAAGGCCAGCGAGAAGAAAGCCGAGAAGGCGAGGAAAGACTTTGAAGAACTCAAGCGCAACAGTAAGCCTGTTCGTGATTGGGCTGCTCAGCCTCTGCCTGACGGCCTGCGCGGGAAGCCAGCCGCCGGTGGTGGTAAAGACAACAGCAGTAAGGCTCGAACCCCCTGAGCTGATCCCATGTGAGCGGATCGCTGAGAGCGAGGACGATCTCGCTCTGAATGGTGATCTATGGGCGTTGAAGGATAGGGCAGTGAACCTGCTGGACACCTGCGCAGACCAGGTGGACGCGCAGATCATGCGCAGTCAGAGTGAATAGCCTGCGCCTTGATCAATCGAACTGTCCTGCGTAGTGATCGAGAGACGGAAAGAATTCAGCTGTTGCGTATCAACGGCTAGGATTTCGAAATCGCTGACTACTTGAAGCTGTCGCTCGCTTAACTTGGTCGCGGGGTCTTCCTTTGCCTTGGTCATTCTCGAGTGGTTCATTGCGATTTCATTGAGAGTTGACACGTTACATCTCCGGTGGGCTGAACAAGCGTATCGCCGAGTTCCTGAACATTGTTTGGTTGCCATCGCGTCAGATTACCGACGCTCTGAAGCTACAGCGATCGACCTGCAATCCCTAAGCCAGACTTGGCTACCTATCTCGCGCCACGTTTTCGAATGCGTCAAATCGTGGCGTGGTATTGGAGCCGCGCATGGCCAACATCAGCCTTATCATCACCATCAAGCGCGCCTGGTGGGTAATGCCGTACATCTACGGCGTTCAACTGTTCAGTGATCTGACAGGCCTAGATCCCGATTACGACAAGGTAGCGGCCACCATCGCACGCGGCTTCACGGTGGTGATCAAGTGAAGAAGTCATGGCTGGTCACCACACCAGGCTATCCACCGTTCCCAATGATCATGCCGGAAGCCCACGACCACGCTGGAGCGCTGGCATTCGTCAGGGCTATCTGGCCTGACGCAACCGTCGAGTAGCCCGATGAGCCGCCAACGTCCACCCTTTCGCAACCCTTCAGCAAGTCCGGAGAGCGCAATGAGCCAACCCGATAACGTGCACGTCGTTGGTCGCAACTGGCGCGGCAAACCTGTGGAGTTCAGTGCTGAGGCTCGGCAGGCCATGGTCCTGCTCGAAGGCCTAACCAACAGCGGTGACCTGGCACTCATGCCGGATAAATACATGGGAAACCGGTTGATGTTCCGCCCTGCATGCTGCGCACCTACAGTTGAGACTGTCACCGCCACTCTGGGCGAAGTCGTCGGCCTCAGCCTTGATCCATTGGAGCAGGCCATTGAATCAACGGTACGCATGCTGCGCGACGAGCATCAGCAGATGGCGGAGACAGGTGCCAAGCAGGACACAACACTATGCAACCGGCTCGGCACTCACCTTGATGCGCTGCTGGCCATCCAGCTTGAGCGGATGACTTATCATGAGTAGCACCAAGGCAGAGACCGACTACTTCGCCCAGGACCACGTCCATACCGTCGATGATGGACGAGGCGCACGCGACGTGTATCTCGATGGTTTCAAGGTGAACCACGTCACCTTCGCTGACACCCAGCTTGGGCTGATCATTGCCCACCACGACCCGCTTGAGATTATCCCCGGAACAGAGCGCCTCGACAGCCATTACGCCTGGGGTGATGTACGGGTTGAGCCGAAGCTGGTTGACGTAGGTGAATAGTCAGAAGCCTCCATACCGCAACCCTCCACCTACTACTGAGTGGCCGGGCAGGTCTGCAGGTTATAAGCCGCCGCCTGAGCCGCCGGCTATGCGCGGCGGGTCAATGCCGCACGCAGATGGATTCGCAGTAATGCTGGTAGCCGCTGTTTTTCTGGCTGGTTTTGCGCTCGGCGCCAAGATGGTAGGAGGTTGGTGATGTCCCGACTTACGACGCTCAAGCCTCGAATGAATCAGGCTGAGGGCCGACAGTACGCAGCGCCGGTTGCTCCTGAGGCAGGAGGCGGCTGGGGTTCTGGCCGTGGCGGGCGCCCGTGGCGGCGCAAGCGAGAGTCGATTCTCTTGCGTGACAAATACACGTGTCAGTCCTGCGGCCTGGTCACTCTCGATCTAGAGGTTGACCACGTCATCAACATTGCCCAGGGCGGCACTGACGATGACGCCAACCTCCAGTCGCTTTGTGTCCCGTGCCACAAGACGAAGACTGCGGTGGAGTCGGCTGTTGGGGCGGGCTGTTAGGTCGGTCGTGCCGATGGCCCGGAAACCTGACCCAAATCGCACTGTTGTGGTGCGGCACGCCACTGCCCCGGTGGGGTGGGTCAAAACCGTGGGACCTTTCGCCTCGGACACCGCCCCCGATCTCATTTAGAGATTTTTTCCCCCTCACAGGATTCTGTTAAAGATGGCACTCACCTCCAAAAAGCGCGCTTTCATCGTCGCGGTTAGGGAAGGTGCGTCTAATAAAGATGCGGCCATAGCGGCCGGATGTCCTGAAAAGACGGCGTCCGCAGCTGGTTCTAGGCTCGCGAAAGACCCAGACGTGGTTCGTGAGCTGCACAAGCTCAACGCGCTTTTTCCTGTCAAAACGGATGTTAAAGCTGATGTTAAAACCCATGTTAAAGCGGGTGTTAACCCCAGCACGCCAGAAGGGGTAGTCCGCGGGGCACTGCCTGCGAGTAAGCGCATTGAGCGGGCAGTTAGCCCTCCCGTAAATTTGGATGACGACCCTTTGTATTTCTTCAAGTCAATGATGTTGGACGAAGAAATAGATCCGAAACTTAGATTGGATGCTGCAAAAGCGCTGGCAAGTTTCACAGTCAGTAAACCAGGCGAAAAGGGAAAGAAAGAACAGGTCCAAGAGGCTGCCGAGCAGGTAGCGTCTGGCAGGTTTGGCTTACGCAAGCCGGGTCAGCTTAGGGCGGTGAAGTAATGGAGTGGACGACCGCTTGCCCTGACTGGGAGTCTCGCATTGCTGACCGCCAGTCGATCATGCCCCTGGCACCGATATTTCAAGATCAGGCCGATGATGCCCTTGATGTCTTCTGCAACCTGAGGATGGTGGATGCGACTGGCAGCCCGTTGATGGGTGAAACGTGCCAGCCATGGGTGCTCGATCTCGTTGCGGTGCTGTTTGGCTCTTACGATCAGGAAGCCAGGCGACGCCTGATCACTAACTACTTTTTGATGGTCAGCAAGAAGAACGGTAAAAGTACTATTGCGGCCGGCATCATGCTCACCGCACTGATCCTGAATGCTCGGGCCTCTGGTGAGTTCATCATCCTTGCGCCAACGAAGGAAGCTGCAGACAACGCGTACAAGCCGATCCGCGACATGATCAAGGCGGACGAAGAGCTTGAGGCCCGCTTCCATGAGCAGGAGCATCTGCGAACCGTCACGGACCGGCTCAACCAGGCGACGCTCAAAGTCGTCGCCGCGGACAGCGCGACGGTTACGGGAAAGAAAGCGATTGGCGTCTTCATCGACGAGCTGCATGAATTTGGCAAACAGGCCAAGTCTGCAACCATGTTGACGGAGGCCACTGGTGGCTTGGCTTCGCGGCCTGAGGGTTTCGTCTTTTATTGCACTACTCAGTCGGCCTCGCCGCCCGCTGGCGTCTTCAAAGCCAAACTGGACTACGCACGCGGCGTCCGGGACGGAAGGATCATTGACAAGCGGTTCCTGCCGATCATTTACGAGTTTCCAAAGTGGATGATCGAAAAGGACCTGCATAAGGATCTGTCGAACGCCTACGTCACGAACCCTAATTGGGGGGTATCGGTTGACCAGCAGGTCATTGAGCAAAAGTACCAGGAAGCCCGGGAGACCGGAGAGGAGGCCATACGCGACTTTCTCGCCAAGCACATGAATGTAGAGATCGGTCTGGCCTTACTGTCCAGCCGCTGGGCGGGGGCCGACTTCTGGGAGGCGGCTGCAGTGCCAGTGCTTACGCTGGATTTGCTAATCGAAATGTCTGAGGTGATCGCCGTCGGGATTGATGGCGGCGGCCTCGATGACTTGCTTGGTTTTGCAGCGGTCGGGCGCGACAAGCGGACCCGCGACTGGCTCGTTTGGACTCATGCTTGGGCCCACCCTTCGGTGCTGGAACGACGCAAAGCAGAGGCTCCCCGATTCCACGATTTTGAGAAGCAAGGAAACCTTACGTTGTCCACCCGTATTGGTGATGACGTCAATGACGTTGCCGACCTCGTCGAGCAGATTGAGGCGTCAGGTCTTTTGGACAAGGTGGGCTGTGACCCGGTGGGAATCGGCGCAATTTACGACGCGATGATTGAGCGTGATATTCCACCGGAGAAGATCGCAGCCGTGAGTCAGGGGTGGAAGCTTGGCGGTGCTATCAAGACTGCTGAGCGCAAGCTGGCCGAAGGCGGAATGAAGCACGGTGGTCAGCCGATGATGGCCTGGTGTGTAGGTAACGCCAAAGTCGAGCCGCGCGCCAACTCGATCCTCATCACCAAGCAAGCCAGCGGGTCGGCCAAGATTGACCCGTTGATGGCTCTTTTTAACGCAGTGACCCTGATTTCCTTGAACCCTGAAGGCCGGGGGAATGACGACTTCATGGCCGCCATTCGGGACCCAATTATCGTATGAATCCACTTCTCATATTCATTCTGACCGCTTTGGCCGGACTCGCTCTGGCGGTTTCCGGTGTGTACGTCCTGCTTGGATTGGGCTGGGCATTGCTGGCTGGCGCAGTTTCGCTGCTTCTCATAGCAGGCTTTTTGCGCAAGGGGCTGACAGGTGAATAGATCCTTATCGGCCGTGATAGATCGCGCTGCGAGAGCACCCAGCGCCTCGCTGGGTGAATGGTTCGGCAAATCCATAAAGCTGAGCGATGGCGGGTTCTGGAGTCAGTTTATCGGCGGCCAATCCAGCTCGGGCAAGACGGTGACCGTCGACAATGCGATGCAGTTGTCCGCGGTTTGGTCGTGCGTACGGATCATTTCGACATCAGTTGCAGGTCTACCAATGGGCGTCTACCGGAGGGAGCCCGATGGCGGTCGCAAGGACGCTCGGGACTTCGGCCTCTACGACATCATCCACACCAGCCCGAATGAGGACATGACCGCCTTTCAGTTCTGGCAAGCGATGGTGGCGTCGATGCTGCTGCGCGGAAATGCCTTCGCAGAGATCCACCGCTCCGGGAGCCGTATCGTTGCGCTGGACTTCCTCTTACCGGGCCGGGTAGATCTGGACCTGGATGATGATGGCCGGATCACCTATTGGTACCGGCCACGCAAAGGTGCGCGGCGTCAGATCGAGCGCCCGAACATACTGCATATCCCTGCGTTCAGCTTGGACGGTCGGGTGGGCCTATCGGCCATCCGCTACGGAGCAGATGTTTTCGGTGCTGCCATGTCGGCGGATGACGCGGCAAACGGCACTTTCAAAAATGGCTTGTTACCCGCGGTGGCCTTCAAGGTCGACCGGGTACTAAAGCCTGAGCAGCGCGAAGAGTTCCGGGACTATGTAAAGCAGGTTTCGGGTGCGCTTAACGCCGGCCGTTCGCCGGTACTTGAGCAGGGCATCACACCGGAGTCGATTGGCATCAACCCAGTTGACGCTCAACTGCTTGAGTCCCGTGCGTACAGCATTGAGGAGGTTTGCCGCTGGTTTGGCGTTCCGCCTTGGATGGTGGGCAAGACGGATTCCGGCAGCAACTGGGGGACCGGTCTTGAACAGCAGATGATCGCGTTCCTGACATTTAGCATCAGCTCCATCACCAGTCAGATCCAGCAGTGTGTGAACAAGCGTCTGCTGACACCGGTGGAGCGCCAGTCGTACTACGCGGAATTCTCGCTGGAAGCGTTTCTCAAGGCTGACAGCGCCGGACGCGCCGAGTGGTACAGCAAGATGACCCAAAACGGGATCATGACCCGCGACGAGTGCCGGGTTAAAGAGAATCTTCCACGTCATGGCGGCAATGCCGCAGTGCTTACCGTACAGACTAACTTGGCTCCCATTGATCAGTTGGGTACGTCCACCGATAGCCAGGCCGCTCAGGCCGCTTTGAAGAACTGGCTCGGCCAGGATCAGGAGTAAACATGCCACTGAACATCAATGCTCGCAGCTTCAACTGTGAGTTGAGCCCTCGCGCGCTTGATCTGTGGAACCCGGATCTGCGCGCTGCGCTGGAAGCCGGCACCGACACCATCACCATGTACGGCATCATCGGTGAAGACTGGTACGGGGAGGGTGTAACCCTCAAACGTGTGGATGCAGCCTTGCGAGCTATCGGCGATAAGCCGGTGACGGTTTATATCAATTCTCCGGGCGGCGATATGTTCGAGGGCATCGCGATTTACAACCGCCTGCTCGAGCACTCTCAGGACGTCACCACCAAGGTGCTGGGTCTGGCGGCGTCGGCGGCTTCTGTCATCGCTATGGCCGGCACCAAGCGCGAAGTCGCGAAGACTGCCTTCCTGATGATCCACAATTGCTGGACGTACTTCGCTGGCAACCGACACGCGATTCGCGAACTGGCCGACACGATGGAAGAGTTCGATCGCGCGATGATCAGCCTTTACGCGGACACCAGCGGTCAGGACGAGGTGGCGGTGGAGAAGATGCTCGACGCCGAGACCTACATGAATGGGTCGAATGCCGTCGAGAAGGGCTTCGCCACCGGACTGATCTCTGCTTCCGAGGTTGAGCAAGCTCCGAGCGAAGAAAGCTCGCAGGCCCACTCGGCCCGCAAGCTGGACGCCGCACTGGCGAAATCCGGTATGCCGCGTAGTGAGCGGCGCAAGCTCATTTCTGAAATCAAGACCAGCACGCATAACGCTGCTGGCGGCGACACGCCTCGCGCTGTCGTGCCGGGCAAGCCTAGCGCTGCCCTTGATGTATCTGCGTTTGAAGAAACCGCAAGCCAGGCGTCGGCACTCCGGAGCCTCATCCCCGGCTGCTGAACGGCTGGAATCGCAATCGACTATCAACCGCCCGCGTGGCGGTTTTTTCATTTCTGAAAGGACAAAACCATGCCTGTAGATCTTTCCGCCATTGAAGCTTCCCAGAAGCAAACCCAGGCCGACCTGAAAGCTGTCGGTGACCAGATCAAAACCTACGCCGAGCGCACCGAGAAGGAAATCAAGGCCTCCGGTGAAATGCAGGCCGAAACCCGTGGCAAGGTAGACGAGCTGCTGATGAAGCAGGGCGAGCTGCAGGCCCGTATGCAGGATGCTGAGCAAAAGCTGGTCAATGCTGGCAAACAGCATGAGCCGGAGGTACAGCAATCTGCAGGCGCGTTGGTATCGGCAAAGATGGCCGAAGAAGGCGTCACCAGCTCGTTTCGCGGTTCTCGTCGCGTAGAAGTACCCCGCGCTGCAATCACTTCAGTGCCGACTTCTGGTGGCGCGTTGGTCCAGCCTGAGCGGGTTGGAGTGATTCTGGCGCCCCAGCGCCGTCTCACTATTCGCGACCTGGTCGCGCCTGGCACGACCGGAGCCAATGCTGTTGAGTACGTTCGTGAAACAGGCTTTACGAACAATGCGGCAATCGTGGGCGAGGGGATGGCCAAGCCTTACAGCGATCTAACCTTCGCACTCGAAAATGCCAACGTGCGTACCATCGCGCACCTTTTCAAAGGCAGCCGCCAGATTCTGGATGATGCGGCAGCTCTGCAAAGCTACATCGACGCCCGTGCCCGTTACGGCCTGCTGCTGGCCGAGGAGGCTCAGTTGCTCTACGGCAACGGCACAGGAAACAACCTCAAGGGCATCATTCCGCAAGCGCAAGCTTATGCGCCGCCGACAGGCATCGTAGTCGAGGCCGAACAGCGGATCGACCGAATTCGACTGGCACTGCTTCAGGCGATGTTGGCCGAGTTTCCGTCGACTGGCATCGTGCTCAACCCTATCGATTGGGCCGCTATCGAGTTGCTGAAGGATGGCGAGGGCCGCTACATCATTGGCAAGCCTCAGGACGGTACCGCGCCGCGCCTTTGGAATCTGCCTGTTGTAGAGACCCAGGCGATTGTTCAGGACCAGTTCCTGGTGGGCGCCTTCAGCTTGGCCGCGCAGATCTACGATCGCATGGGCATCGAAGTGCTGGTCTCGACCGAGAACGACAAGGACTTCGAAAACAACATGGTGACGATCCGCGCTGAAGAGCGATTGGCCTTCGCCGTGTATCGCCCTGAAGCCTTCGTGACCGGTGAGCTGACCGCCGCCTGATATCACACCACAGAGCGCCGCCCGAGCGCGGCCTCGCTTTCCAGGAGAACATCAAATGGCCCGTACCTCCACAAACGCTACGGACAAAGCTGTAGCGCCCGAACCGGCGACAGGCACGCCGCAAGCACACGAGGCCGCACCAGTGGCTGACAACTTGTCGGCTGATGCTGGTGAAGCAGTAGGTCAAGTTGGCATTCCGCCTGCTGAGGCCAAAGCATCGACAGATCCCGCCTTGGCTGCCTCCGATGAAGCCGCCCTTGAAGCCTTGTCGTCGGAAGGCGCCAAGACTGCCGAGGTCACCATCTACCCATTGCGAAGCTATCTCGACGGTCAAGAAGTGCGTCGTGCTGGCGGTGCCGGCTACAAGTCACCTAAGCACGATGCTGTGTCGCTCATCGCCGCAGGCCTGGCCACTGATAAGAATCCAAAGGCATGACATGAACGCAATCCCAACCGACGAGGCCATGCAGCATGTGCGTGCGGAGGAAGACGACCGCGCACATGTTGAGCTGCTGTTGGCGGCTGCAGAAGATAGTGCTGCTCAGTTCATGAATCGGCGTTTTTATGGTGACGAAGACGCGTTGACGGCTGCGGTTTTGGACGGCACAGGCGGAGTTAATCCGATCCTGATTAATCCCTCTGTTCGAGCAGCCTGCCTTTTGATCCTTGGCAATCTGTACGCGAACCGGGAGGACGTTGTGGTCGGAACCATTTCGAGCGAGCTGCCTATGGGGTCGCGTTCGCTGCTGACACCTTATCGCGTCGGCTGGGGGGTGTGAATGCGGGCGGGCTCAATGAACAAGCACTGCACCTTAATGCAGTCTCAGTCGGTCGAACGACCAGGTGGTGGGCGCCCCGTAACCTGGGTTGAGATCTGTAAGGTTTGGGCTGAAATCTCCATTCCAACCGGGCGTACTGCCCCAGTGGCGGACCGCCTTGAAGCAATTGTCACCGCTGAAATCAAAATCCGGTACCGGGCTGATGTGGTCGCCGGCATGCGCCTAGTAAGCCAAATCGGAACCTACCTGATCGGTGCGGCGTTGCCGGACCGAGATCCCGCGATGCTCCGGCTGTTGTGCTCGAGCGTCACCAACCCCTAGAGGTTATCAAAATGAAAGTACGTGCCTTGGCCAGTATCTCTGGCCCCATGGGCCGCAAAGTCGCGGGCGATGAGTTTGTCGTCGGTGCTGGCGATGCCCAGTCGTTGATTGACCGCAAGCTGGTAGAGCCGGTGCCTGTAGAGGTTGCGCCGGCGCCACCTGCCGAAAAGCCTACGAAGTCCAAGGCAGCTGCCGAGGAGTAAGACATGGCAGCCCGCAGATCCCGGATGTCCGGCGACTTCAAGCTGAGGAAGACGCTTCGCAACATCCATACCCAGCTCGACAACGAATTGAAGCCGGCGATGCAGGAGGCGGCGGACAGGCTCTTGGCAACGATGAGGGAGTTTGTTCCCAAGGATAGCGGGGATGGCGCGGCTGCTCTGACAGCTTTCGTTTCGAAGAGCGGTCTTGATGCCGAGATCGGTCTGCGCGGGAAGAAAGCCAACAAGCGTTTCTATTACCTTCGCTTCATCGAATACGGCACCAAGGGCTACGCCGAGGGTAAGCGGGCGGGCGGTCGCAACAAGCGCGCAACCAACAAATCTGACGGTGCTCACTTTTTCGGTAAGTACCCGAAGATCCCGGCGCGCCCAGCTCACCCCTGGCTGCGTCCGGCGTACGACGTGAACAAGGAGTTCATCCTGGCGAGCATCAGTCACGCGGTCAGCAACACGCTGAAGCGCGCGGCCGAGGGTTTGGGCGATGGCTGATCCGTCCTTTGCGCTGCAGGTTGCGTTGCTCGACAGGCTCAAGGAAGAGGTCGTTTCCTGCAAAACCTACGACCACGTGCCAATGAACACGCCGCTTCCATACGTCACCATCGGTTCGGAAATCTCCAGCAACGACGACCCGCTGGCCGGTAGACGCGACATAAGACTGCTCTATCTGACGGTCTGGTCTGACTTCGAGGGGCAAGAGGAGGTGAAGCGAATTATGTCCGAGATCGACGCGGCGACTCACGAAAGGCCGCTTCAGCTTCCGCCTAACTCGGGGCGGGTCGTTTCGATTCGCGTCATCCGCAAGCAATCAACGCCGGAGCCCGACTGCATCACCTACCAGGGGTCCGTCACCCTCCGAATCATCACCCAACACTAAACCGCTGAACCAACGCCGCGCTGCGGCTACATCACCTGTCCCCAGGAGGACTCCCTATGTCTATCAATACCGGCGCTGGCACGCGAATTTATATCGGTCCGCGCCTCACTGCTGATCTGCCAAAGGACCACGCAGCCGCTATCGCGCTGCTGGCTGCTTTGGTTTACGTCGAAGTCGGCGAGGTCGAGAGCATCGGCGACTACGGCGACACCATCAACGACGTGTCTTTCGCCGGCTTGGCCGAAGGGCGCGCACGCCACCTCAAAGGCCTGGCTGACGCCGGATCGGTCGAGCTGTCCATCGGCTTTGATGCCGGTGACGAGGGGCAGCTGGCGCTGGTGGCTGCATTCCTCGACCGCTCCCGCTTCGACTACCCGATCAAGGTGGTGTACGTCGATGGCGAGACCGACTACATGGCCGCGAAGGTCATGAGCAACAAGAAGACCGGTATCACTGTCGAGGGCGTGCTGAAGCGCACCGTGACCCTGGGCATCAACTCCGAGGTGTACGAGGTCGTCGAGCCTTAATCGGTCGACTTCATCCAGCGCCGCAACCCTGCGGCGCTGATCCCCACGTATTCGATAAAGAGAACAACGCATGTCCAAGACCAACCACGGCACCGTCGTCATCACCACTGACGAAGTCACATTCACCCTGAAGCCTACGCTGCGCGCCTTCCGCGACATCAACCGTCACTTCGGCGGCGTGATCGCGGCAATGCAGGCCATCGCTCACGGGAATATCAGCACCGTTGCACTGATTGTTGCCGCCGGTACCGGCGTTGACTCCGGCAAGCGAAAAGACATGGAGGCGCTGGAAGAGGAGATCTTCGAAGCTGGCTTCAGTACCGTTTCGGCCCAGGTGCTGCCATTCCTCCAGGCGCTACTGAATCCGGCCGGCAAGACAGACGAAGAGATCGCGAAGCAAAAAGAGGAGGCGGCGGGAAACGAGTAAAAGCCGGGCCCGAGGTAGACCCTGTTGACTTCATCTTCAACATCGCCACCGGCTGGCTGGGCTGGCCACCGAGCGTGGCATGGGACACCCCGATGGTCGAAACCCTGATGGCCTGGGAGTCCAAGCGCCAGTTCCTGATTGACAGCAATGGCGGCGGTGACGACAAGGGCAAGCCGAATAAGAAGGCGGTGGCCAAGGAGGCCAGGATTGGGTTCCGCGTGGCGGCCATGGGCAGAAAGAAAGATTGAGGTTCTCTATCTGAAATGCTCTGGGCGCCAGCGCGGTGATACAGTCACCCTTTTGATGAGGGTGAAAAAATGGCGTTTTTGCTTGCGGTGCTCAGTGTCTTTTTAGTAGGTGTGACCGCTTTTTTTTGTTTCACGCAAGCGGCCGAGAAGAACGGCGAGATGAACATGCGAATCGCGCTAGGATGTTTGGTGATCGTTATATGTTCATCTTGGGGTTGGTATTTTTTTGAATATCTAGGTGAGGCGAAGACTGCTGAGCGAGAAAAGATATCTCAGATTAAGAAGACGCAGGCTGAGTGCTCAAACCGCACGATGGCTTACGTCATGTCGCAGAACTTCGTGAAGCGAAGACTGAAGGCGCCGGATTCGGCTGTATTTCCACTGATTACAAAAGTTAAGTCTGAATCGATCCCAGGGTGCAAGTTCTTAATCGCTGCGTACTTTGATTCAAATAACGGATTTGGAGTACTGGTGAGGAGTACATACTCCGCTGAAATGGAGTATTTGTCGCCACAAGATAAATGGCGATTAAATGACCTAAGTATTTATTAGTTTCTTTCCAAGCCCACCTAGGTGGGTTTTTTTTCGCCTGGAGAAAGCAATGGCTGACGCCGACGTACAAGGCCTATTGATCCGCATCGAGGCAACCACGGCACAGCTACGCCAGGAGCTTGCTGCTGGTGAGTCGGCCGTGGCGAAGGCGGCGTCTCAGATTGATCGCAGCCTCGGCAGCGCCGATTCGTCCTTTGATCGTCTTGGCAAAAAGGCCCAGGCGACCACCAGCCTGATTCGCGGAGCAATGGCCGGCATCGCCGGTGCCGGGCTCATCGGCGGCCTGATCAAGCAGGCAGACGCCTATGGCCAAATGGCTGACCGGATGCGCGCCGCGACGAGTTCGTCCGCTGAATATGAGATGGTGCAGAAGCACATTCTCACCACGGCCCAGGAAACGTATCGTCCACTGCACGAGGCCCAGGAGCTTTACATCCGCACGGCCGACGTGATGAAAGGCTTGGGCTACAACACCCAGCAAACGCTGAACATCACAGACAGTTTCAGCTATCTGCTTGTGACTAACGCCGCGAGCGCGGACAAAGCTGGCACTGCTCTCGATGCTTATTCCAAGTCGTTGCAGACTGGCAAGATCGATGCCGACAGCTGGGTGTCGATCATGACCGCGATGCCCACCGTGGCAGAGGCCGTCGCCACCGCAACAGGAAAAACTTCGAAGGAAATTCGCAAGCTTGGTGCTGAGGGGAAGTTGGGCCTTGGCGACTTGAATCGCGGACTTGAGCAAGTTCGCGACTCAGCTCAAAAAGCTGCGGCCCAAATGAGCACTTCTGTAATGGATGCGCTCAACAACATTAACAACGCCATCGGCGCGTACATCGGCAAGGCGAACGAGTCCACCAGCGCCACCGGTGAGCTGGCAAAAGTCCTCGACTTGGTCGCCAAAAACATCGATATCGTAGCGGCGGCTGGCGCAGGCCTGGTCGCCGCAGGTGTCACCGGGTACATGCTGAAAAATAGCGTGGCCGCCTGGAATAGCGTTACGGCCATGGTCGCCGAGGCGAAAGCCACTCGCGACGCGGCAGCAGCAAAGGTTGAAGCGACTGCCGCCTCTGCAGCACTCGCAGCGGTACAGGCGACCGAGACATCAGCGGTTGTGGTTGGCGCTCGATCCACGGAAGCCAGTGCCATTGCGAAGCTGCGAGTGATTCAGGCAGCCCGTGACCAGTTGGCATATACAGTTGCCTTGTCCAAGGGAACGCAAGAAGAGGCTCGCTACACCGCTGCTTTGGCTGCTACAGATATTGAACTGGCAGCAGCTAAAAAGGCTGCTTTTGCCGCCTCGGCTCAGTTGGGTGCAGCCCTCACAGCCGAGTCGGCGGCGATGGCAAAGGATGCTGCGGCTACCACGGCTGCGTCGGTAGCCAAGGAAGAATACGCCGCCGTTTCATCGCTTGCCGCGCGCGCCGGGTCTGGCCTCCTCGCCTTGCTGGGCGGCCCGGTGGGCATTGCTGCTCTGGCGGTCGGCGCCGGGGTGGCATTCCTCACAATGCGCGACGGCGCGAACGAAGCGACCTCGGCACTGATTGATCAGAACGGAACTCTCGAGGACTCGATCCAGAAATTTAAAGGTCTGTCTGCTGAGCAGCAGCGCTTTCAGTCCTCTAAATGGGTAGAGGCCCAAGAAAGCGCACTAGACTCTGCTGCCAGCTCGCTCACCGAATACGCTACCCGCGGTAGTCAGGCATTTACCTCGCTCGGCATGAAAGGTGTAGAAAGCGCCGAAGCATTCAGCAAGATGGTTGCAGAGGTTAAGGCTGGAACTAGGTCGCTGGACAGCGTGACCGAATGGGTTTCTAAAAATAACCAGATCATGCCGTCGTTCAAGTCAATGCTTGAACAGACCGCTGCTGCATACTCGGCCAGCGGCGAAAAAGCAGATAAGTATGGGAAGCTGCTCGCCCAATCGAACGGCGTTACCAACTCCGCAACTACCGAAACCGAGAAGCTCGCAGCTGCCCAGGCCGCCGCGTCCAAGTCAAGCAGTGCAAGCGCGGGAGATTGGGACAAGTACATCGCCAAGCTGACCGAGGCTCGAGACCTGATTGGAGCGAACGCCGCCGCCGAGGCAGAGTACAGCTCTGCAAAAATGGGCGCTAGTGCACTACAGGTCGCCCAAGCCAAACTTATCGGCGATCAAACTGACACGCTGAAAAAGTACCAGGAAGCGATTAAGGAAGGAGACAAGGTTCAGCAAGCCAGCCTTAAATTGCAGCTGGTGGCTCTCTACACTGCCGAAGACGCAGCCACTCAAGCGGCGGCCACTCAAAGCAAGGCGTATGGAGATACTGCCACCGCCGCAGAAGACAGCGCCCGCCGTCAAATCACAGCAGTTGAGCAGGCGGCTAACTTTGCAGTTGCGTCGGCTACTCGTGTCGCTATGGGGGCTTCCGCGCCGCAAGCAAATCTATCGGGTTATGGACTGCTCACCAACGGCGGTATCGCGCCGGCGGCACCTGTGGCGCCCAAGGCTACTCCTGGCCAGCGCGCACAAGCAGCCATCGATCAGCTGAATGCAACGACTGATGCGAATAAGCGCGTAGATAAGTCTGCCAATGATGCTGCGACTGCGATCAAGAACCAAGCCAAGGCCTTGACCGATCTTCAGGCCCAGGCCGATATCGCCATTAAGTCGGCGACCGGCTTGGCTGCTGCGTATCTGGACGGTACCGACAAGTCGCGGGAATTCAGCCTGCAAGAAAAGGTCGACGAGGCACTGCTGAAGACCGGATCGGCTGCGCGCGACGAAGTCATCGCCAAGCTCACTGCCCAGCAGGATGCTCAGGACAAGCTGAACGTCAGCAAATCCGCCTACGACCTCGGCAAAGAAACCTCCGATATCATCGCCCAGGCACAAGCAACGTTGATGGGCGCCGATGCGTTGGCGGCTTATAACGTCCAAAAAGCAATGACGGTTGCGCTTGCCAACAAAAACATTGAGGTGGGGAGCGAGGAATACAAGCAGTTACTGGCCGCGACAGAGGCTCAGCAGGACGCCTTGAAGATTGCGCAGCGGGCCGCGAACGCCGGTGGGATCATGGATCGGCTGTATCCAGAGGCAAAGCTGCTCAAGGATTACACCGAGGACCAAAAAGCGCTAAACGCCGCAATGGCGCTGTATCCGGAAAATGCTGCCAGCTACCAGGCTGCCCTGGTCAAGCTCGGCAACGAGTACGAGGTAAACCGCAGCAAGGCCACCTTGTGGGGCCAGATGACCGAGGGCGCAATCGATCGTATCGATGAAGCCTTCGCCACGGCCTGGGGCAATATCGGCAGCGGCGCGGAAAGCCTGTGGGACAACCTGAAGAAAGGTTTCAAGCAGACGCTGGGCGAGATCGCTCACATGCTCACCACCAAGCCGCTGCTGGCCTCGATCAGCAACTGGCTGACTGGTACCGACAATGGTCAGGGACTGGGCTCGGTCTGGAGTAAGTTGCTGGGGAGCGCCGGAGGATCCGGTGGGGGGGGCGGACTATCGTCTATGTTTGGCGGCGGCTCCGACTCCAACGGTTGGGGCGGTATGGTCAGCCTGGGCAAAAACCTGTACTCGGCGTGGAGCAATCTTACTGGGGTAGGTTCGTCGATTGCTTCTGGATACGCGTCCGGCGGCATCAGCGGCGCGCTCTCGGGCGGTATTGGCTACTACGGCAACATGCTTTCCAGTTTGGGCAGTACGCTTTCCAGCGGCTTTAGCAGCATCGTGTCGTCGATCACAGGGACCGCGGCGGCAAGCACGGCCGCAACTACTGGCGCCACCTCAGCGCTGGGCGGTGCACTCTCGGGTGCTGTTGCTGAAGGCGCAGCATCAATTGGTACTAACATCGGTATCGCAGGTGCAACGACCGCGGCGGCATCCAACGGCATCGGTGCGGCGATCTCCTCGGCCATGTCGAGCGCGGCGGCTATGTGGCCACTGGCAATCGTCATGGGCATGTACCAGTCCGGCAAGCTGTACAGCGCCGGGGTGCGCCCTGATGCGGGAGAGATGTGGGACAGCGCCGGCGGCACAGCACTGGGCAAGGCTGCAATGCTGCCTCAGACCGTGGGCGCTAAGTACTTCGAGGTCACTGACAACATTCTAGGGAAGGTAGTCGGCGGCAAGATGGCTGCCATCCTCAGCGGTTCTACCCTGTTCCAGGCTGTTTGGAGCAAGGTGGGTAGCAAGCTGTTCGGAAGCGGGTACAAGACCAAGGACGTTGGCATTGAGCTGGGTGTTGATGGCGGGGTGTTCGACGCCCAGCAGTACGTCAAGCAGAAGAAAAAAGGCGGCCTGATCTCGGGGTCGAGCAAAACCCGCTATCTGCACAACCCGCTGGATGCTGAGACGCAGGACGCGCTTGGTGCAGCCTTCAATGACAAGATCCTCAATTCCATGGGCCTGTTCTCGGCTCTTGGGGTTGAGCTGAGCGATTCTGTTCTTGACGGCCTGAACATGGCTGCAACCCGCATCAGTACCGAGGGAAAGACCTCTGAAGCGATTCAGGCTGAGCTGGATGCTTGGTTTGGCAGTCTTGGCGATTCGGCTGTTGCTGCAATCAACGCTGCGACAAACTCGGGGTTGCAGGATTACAACTTCGAAGCGCTGACCACCTTCGTCAACAATCTCTACAGCGTCAATGACTCGTTCGAGATGCTGGGCCGCAAGCTATACGACGTGTCGGTCAGCACCGGCTTCATGGCTGAGCAGCTGGTGGCTATGGCGGGCGGTGCGGAGGCGTTCAACGCTGCCAACAGCAAGTTCTTCGATAGCTTCTACACGGACGTAGAGAAGACCAACTACACGCTGGCGACAGTGACCAAGCAGTTTAAGGCGATGGATGTTGCATTGCCTGGGTCGCGCGCTGCGTTCCGCAGCGTGGTTGATGCTCTGGACCTGACGACCGAAAGCGGCCGCAAGATGTACGTCACGCTCACCGGTTTGGCGGAAAGTGCATCGCAGGCTTACACGATCCTCGAACAGCAGTTGACGAACGCGGTCACCAACGCCCAAAGCGCGGTGCAGCGGGCAATCTCCGCCCAGCAGAAGAAGGCGACCGAGGCGTACAACGCCACCAACACCTCGCTCAGTGACATGGTCAGCACCGTGACGGAAAACGTCAACGGCCTGAATTCTGTCAGCACCAGTTTGAGTACGGCCCTCAAGGCGTTGCGCGGCGATTCGGATGACGCCGTGAAGATGCTGCGTGCGCAGGCGCAAGCGACGCTGCAAAGCGCATTGGCCACCGCTCGTTCCGGTAAGTCGCTCTCTGGCTTCACCGGCTTGGAGGATGCGCTCGACACCGTCAGCAACAACAACACTGACCTGTACGGCTCCATGGAGGACTTCGCACGGGACCAGGGTCGTACTGCCAACGTAGTGGCCGAGCTGAATGCCATAAACGGCAAGCAGCTTACTAGTGCCGAGGCTTCGCTGGCTGGCCTGAAAACCCAGATCGACCTGGCCAAGGCGGCGTATGACGCTCAGATGGCCCAGTACGATCAGGCGTTGGAATTCGCCCAGGCGCAGATGGATGCGCTCAACGGCGTCGATACCTCGATCATGGGCGTGACGGCGGCCATCAACGCGATGAACGCCGCAGTGGTTGCTGCGCTTCAAGGCCAGGCGTCCGGAGCCGGCAAGGCCAACACTTCGGGCAACAACGCAACGCTGGTGGAGACTCTGTATCAGTCCGTGCTTGGTCGCGGGTCTGAGGCTGCTGGTGCTTCGTACTGGGGCGCCAAGCTTCAAAGTGGGGAGGTTACCTACGAGCAGGCTGCCGCAACCATTGCCAAGGAGGCGCTGGCCCTGGATGCATCGAAGTACGCCGGGACGGTAAGTCAGGCGCAGATCGCTGCCTCCAAGGCGGCTGCCAAGGCTTACCTGGACAGTCATAAGACGCCGGCGTTTGCTGCTGGTGGATTCCACGATGGCGGCCTCCGCCTGGTAGGGGAAAACGGTCCGGAGCTTGAAGTCACTGGCCCGAGCCGGATCTATAACGCAAATCAGACGGCAGCAATGCTTAAGGGCGGCGGCGACTCCGGCGCGCTTGAGCGAAAGGTCGATACATTGATCGACGTGGTCAAGCAGATTGTTGGTCCGATGAAACTCAACTCCGACGCGGACAGCAAGCTGCTCAAGAAGTGGGACCGCGTCGGACTTCCAACAATCGCTGCAGGAGCATGACCCCATGAGGTTTATCAGGCCGGTTGAGGTCACGCCTGCAAAGCTGATCTCGTCGAACGTGCCAGAAACGGATTACCCGGCGTGGTCGGTGATGGCCACGTATTCCATCGGCGACAAGGTAGTGCTCGATCACCGCAACTATGAGGCGCTGGCCGCTGTTCCGGCTGGCGTCAAACCGGGCGCGGAGATCGTCACCACCACCAACCCGGCGAAGTGGCTGGATATCGGTGCGACCAACCGTTGGAAAATGTTTGACGAGATCGTTGGCACGCTCACCACGAACCCCGGCTTGGTCTCTGTGACGATCCAGCCTGGGGCTGTCATCAACTCGCTGGCGCTGATCAATGTGCGGGGAGAATCGGTAACAGTGGTGATGACCGACCCAATAGAAGGGGTCGTGGCCAGCCGCACCTACAGCTTGATCGATGGGTCAGTCGACAACTGGTATGACTGGTTTTTCGAGGAGATAGAGCTTCGAAACAGCATCGTTGCGCTGGACTTGCCAGCATACGGAACGGCCAGCATCACGGTGACCGTCTCTAGCAGTGGGACGGCCGGCATTGGTGAGCTGGTTATCGGTAAAACCGCTGACATAGGCAAAGCGCTGTATGGCACCGGCGTCGGGATTGATGACTACAGCAAAAAAGAGCGCGATCCCTTCGGCGGCTGGTCTGTCACCGAGGGCGCCTTTTCCGACACAGCGAAATTCCCCGTCGCGATAGACACGGATCGAGTCACCAAAATTAAGCGTCTGCTCACGGAAATTCGCGCCAAGCCTGTCGTCTGGGTTGGCGAGGAAACCTACGAGGCATCCATTCTCTACGGCTTTTTTACCTCTTTCGACCTGGTGTACTCCGGGCCGACTGTTTCCGATTGCCAACTTGAAATTGAGGGCTTGACCTGATGGCTGTCATTCCGCCGATCACTCCGCTACCGCAGGCACCGTCGCGCTCCGATGGTCCCGTCGCATTCAATGCGCTGGCGGACCCTTTCATTGCAGCGCTACCGCCGTTCGTGCTTCAGGCCAACGCGTTGGCGGCCGGAATAAATGAGGCCATTGCCGGCCTGAATTCTAGCGTCAGCGCTGCCGCAGGCAGTGCTGAAGCTGCTGCCAACAGCGTCACGCTCGCTGCAAATCAGGTCGAGCTCGCAAACTCGGCCAGGGTTGCTGCCGAGTCTGCGAGAACGTCTGCCCAGGCAGCGGCCGCTGCTGCTGGGTCGGCTGCAGGCTTGCCCGCCCTGAACGGAGCTGGTAAATCGCTGATCATCAACCCCGCCAATAATGGTGTGGAGTTCGCCTTCGTGGGTCAGAGCGTGGGCGACGTGCTGGTGACCGCTCGAAACCCTGGTTCGCGATACCTGATTGAGGACGGATCGATCTACCTGCAGTCCGCGTACCCGGCGCTCTTCGCAGTGTTGGGGCTGTTGGGAGGCGTGATGGGCGCAGCGTGGCCGCTAATATCAACGACCATCCCATCATCGGTAAACCTTCGGTGTGTAGGTACCGACAAGAATGGAGTATGGGTTGCTGCGGGTTCTGCTGGTGCGATGTACCGCTCGACGAACCAAGGCGTTTCATGGGCTGCTGTCGATTCGAAATTCACAACTACCGCGATCAACGCTCTCGCAAACAATGGTTCGGGAACCTGGGTGGCTGTTGGAGATTCCGGGAAGCTGTCTGTTAGCACCGACAATGGTCTTACATGGAACTCGGTGGCGAGTGGCTTTGGCACTTCTGGAATCTACGGGTTGGCCTACTGTGGCAACTCGACATTTATCGCGGTGGGGGATACGGGTAAGGCATTTCGTAGTACCAACGCCGGAGCCAGCTGGTCCTCTATCACTACCGGTCTCGCCTCAGCAAGCGCACACACCGCTGTAACAATGGGGCCTGATGCGGTCATTTTAGCGGTGTCCAACCAAGGCACTGCGTTTCGCAGCGAGGACCGCGGCGCAACCTGGCAGGTATCAGGAACCCCCATCCCTGGGACTGCTACCTGGGCTATTTCAAGCAATGGCGCTGAAACCTTCGTGGTCGCGGGCGGCAGTGGCAAGATCTCCCGTAGTGAGGATGCGGGGCTTACTTGGAGCGCAGTGGCCGCTCCGAACTTTGGCACCAACGACATCCGCGGCTTATCCAGCGACAAGGCCAAGACGTTTATTGCTGTGGGCGATGGCGGCATTATCACGAAAAGCGAAGATGGCGGGAAAACCTGGCGCGTTATGACGGCGGGTTTCGGTACAACCAGCGTGCGTGCAGTAGCCAACAACCTTGCCGGGCTGGCGCTTGCCGTGGGCGATGGCGGAAAAGTCTCTCGATCCACCCCGACCTACGTTTACGACACCGCTACTCAGTTCAAATTGAGAGAGGTTGTCCTGCCTGCTGGACCGAAGTCCTACATTAAAGCCCTGGAGGCATCATGATTTTCTATCTGTGGGATGAGCAGGGCCTTTACTTGGGCGAACAGGTCGCTGACGAAAACGGCGCACTGCCTTTGCGCAGCACCCCAACCAAACCGATGAAGCTCACCGGCACCCAGGTTGCGCGCTGGACCGGTAGCGGCTGGGAGAAGCTGGCAGCGGTTCCTATTCCAGAGCCGGTGCAGCTGCCTGACTGGCCAGAACTGATTGCCGCACGCCGCTTCCAAGTAGAAACAGGCGGTGTCACCGTGGAGGGTGTCCAGGTCAATACCGAGCGCGACAGCCAGTCGTTGCTGACGGGTGCGGCCTTTGCTGCATCCCTCGATCCTGAGTACCGGATCAAATGGAAGGCAGCGACGGGCTTCGTTGATCTAACGGGCGAGCAGATCCTGGGCATTGCCTCGCAGGTCCGGGCTTTTGTACAGGCCTGCTTCAATCGGGAGGCTGAACTGCTGGGCGCGGTAGCTGACGGATCGATCACTGCCGAGATGCTGGAAGGGGGGTGGCCCGCATGACCGCCGCCGGAAAGTTCGACATCCGGCCCGACATCCGCTTCATCAGCCGGTGGGAGGTTGAGATGCGCCAGTCGATGATGTTCGTCGATCCGGTGCATGGCCTGATCGCGGTTCCGGGTGGCTTCGTCAGCGATCTGGCATCGATACGCATACTTCGGGAGATTTGCCGGTGGTGCGCCGTCACGGCGCTGACTGGCGGTACGCTGGTCGATTCCTATCCGTGGATCCGCGCCTCGCTGATCGTGACAGCCGTCATTGCCCTGGCCATCTATGGTCTGCTCGTCGGTTACGGCATGCGTGCCGCGATCCTGCATGACCTGCTGTACACCACCGGCCAGTTCAGCCGCCGCGACTGCGACGACATCTATTACCGGGCACTGACCACGGGTGACGGAACAGCGCGATGGCGCAGCGCAATCTTCTGGATGGGCGTGCGCATAGGCGGCCACTGGAGCTACACCAAGACCCCGACAAGTTCGGGGTTTTCTTCGTCTGGAGATTGAAAAGACGAAGCCCCGGCGAGCTGTAATCACCAGGGCTTCTATTTCTCAGATGGGGAACATCCAAAACTTGCCGCAATGCTACCAGCGGGAATAGAAAAGCAAAACCCCGGCGGTTCGCAATCGCCGGGGTTTCTATTTTGCCTCGCACCCTTTAATGCGAAAGAACGTGCTCCGATCCTACCAGTGCAAATTTAAAAGCAAAACCCCGAAGATTCGCGGGCTTCGGGGTTTCTATTCCCTCCTATGGACGTGTGGGCAAGGAGGGCGTGCCGGGATCATAACAGTGCCGGCGCTGTGAAGCACCCAGCCCATCGACTGCAAAAGTCAGCTATCCAGCCCGCCAAGTGCGGGTATTTTTGTCGCCTGGAGAAAGTCATGCCCATTACTGAGCAGCAGTTGCTGCAGATCCTCCCGAACGCCGGCCGCCAAGCCGGCGTTTTTGTTCCTGTGCTGAACACGGCCATGGGCAAATACGGAATTGTCACTCGCCTGCGCATTGCCGCTTTCATTGCCCAGATCGGCCATGAGTCTGGCCAGCTGACGCGCCTGGTGGAAAACCTGAACTACAGCGCTGAGGGTCTGATGAAGACTTGGCCAAGCCGGTTCGACCTGGTGCGGGCAACGGCAGCAGCCCGTAAGCCCGAACAGATCGCGAACATCGTCTACGGCGACCGCATGGGCAATACCGCGCCGGGTGATGGCTGGAAATATCGTGGCCGCGGCTTGATCCAAGTAACCGGCAAGACGAACTATGCGGCGTGTGGGGAAGCTCTGGGTGTGGATCTGATCAATCAGCCGGAACTGCTGGAGCGGCCCCAGTACGCGGCCCTGTCGGCCGCATGGTTCTGGTCGGTGAATGGCTTGAACACCCTGGCCGATGCCGGCGACCTGGCTAAGATCACTCGCCGCATCAATGGTGGGCTCAATGGTCAGGCCGACCGCCAGGCGCTGTACGACAAAGCGTTGAAGGTGCTGGCATGACGCCTGTGCAGAAGCTGGCCGGGCTGGTGCTGCTGATGCTGGTGCTGATGGCCAGCGCCGCGGGCGTGACCTGGCAGGTTCAGGACTGGCGCATGGGAAAGCAGCTCGCCGAGCAGGCCGGCCTGCACAAGAATGACCTGGCCGCGATCAGCAATGCCGCGGCCGTCCAGGCCCGCACTGAGCAGGACAAGCGCCTGGGCCTAGAAGGCCGTCTTCAATCTATAGACGAAGCGCATTTCAAGGAATTTAGTGATGCACAGAAAAATATTTCAAGGCTGCGTGATCGCCTTGCCACTGCTGATGTGCGGCTGTCAGTCCTTATCGACGCCACGGATTCAGCCAGTGGCTGCAACGTGCCTTCCACCACCAGCGCCGTCGGCGTGGTTCATGCAGCCCGTCGAGCCCAACTTGACCCAGCGCATGCTCAACGAATTATCGCCATCACCGACGCCGGCGACCAAGGACTGATCGCGCTGCGGGCATGCCAGGCGTACGTCAGGGCTATATTGCGTTAAGCTAGACCGAATGGAATGAATCGCGCACAAGGAAAGGCTATGGGTCAGGATTTTGTAGGGCTGGGAGTGCTGCTGGTCATCGCCTGGATGGTTGCCATTGCGCTTATTATTTACGTAGCGGCCAAGTAGAAAAGCAAAGCCCCGGAGGTTCGCGGCTCCAGGGCTTCTATTTTCGCCTCCATCCCTTAATGGCTGACGAACGTGGCTGGGAGATTACCAGCGACTTTCGGATATTTCACTACGACTATAGGAGATTGTAATCGGTCGGCGGGGCGATCAAGGTCTGATCGCGCTCTGAGGATCCCGGGCTTATGATGGCGCACAGAGTCGGCTACGCTGAGTTGGTCGGCCTACAGTGAGAGCCATCAACATCCATCCAAACGGGAAGGACCTTGTGGATAAAAGACTGGCGGGGCTATCGTTCTTGTTGACTCTCTGCTGGGTAATTGCGGTGATTGGCGTTATGTGGCTCTTCAGCTGAGCTGTCTGCCTATCACTCAGGAGTCATCAGGACAGCAAGAGTTAGCTTGATGAATTCGTCATTGTAATCAAGTATTTCTAGTGCGCCACGGACGTTTGCTGTTGCTTCGACGCCGCCGTGTCGCTCGACCCATTGCGCGAGTTCCATGATGGCGGCTCCTAGGGCGACTTGGTTTTCGTTGAGCTTGGAAAAAAGGGTAGGTAGTAAATCTGAATTAGGCATGGCTGGTACTCACTTGGAGTGAGCAGCGTAGCACTAAGAGTTCTCTGGGAGCTGTGTTCGATCGGCAGGACGCCGGAAGAGGGAGCAATTTGATGTCTAATACTACCTTGACCTACTGCGCATTCATTGGCCAAAACCCTGGCCAAATGACGGTAGAGTTTTAGACAGCGGATCGCTGTAAGCCAAGCTGCTGGCGGCCTACGCACTGCTCCAGCCCATACTGCTGCATCATTGGGGTGTGGGAGGACAGATCGGACGTGTTTTTACTCATTGGGTAGTAGGCAAATTCGTTGAAAGTGATGGGGCAAAGGGGGCGCTTGGCCCAGCATTTTTTGCGATGGGCGCAAGGTTAACACGCGAGGTCGGCCCTTCGCAGGATGCAAACGGCTAGGGAAAACGCAAAGGCGCTGCGGCCCCCTATACCCATCACTTAATAAAGAACACCGTCACTGTGGCGAGGGAGCTTGCTCCCGCAGGACTGCGCAGCGGCCACATCAAATCGCCGCATACACCAGAGACGACAACCGCCTGGGCCGAGGATCAATCATCGAATGGCTGCCCGAGGTAGTGGTGACAAAACCAAAGCTCACTTGCTTTTCGGGATCGGCGAAACTTATCGGTCCGCCCAGCCCGATATGGCCAAAGGTGCCCGGGCCCATGGCGTGAGAAGCCGTCGGGTCGCGTTGTTGCTCCAGCATGCAGCCTAATCCATAACGCATGGGGCGCATCCATACCCGATCCATGCCATGACTGTGCTCTTGCGTGAATTCACTGAGCAGTTCGTGACCGATATAGTTGCCCGCCATCAATGCACTGTAGAAGCCGGATAAACCCCGCGCCGTAGCGTGCGCGCACACAGCCGGTTGCTGATAGGCCCACCAGCGCGGGTCACTGGTTCGCCTGGGTACCATGCCGGGATTGGTGAAGGCCAATGTCGCGATATGCGCAGGTTGGTTTTTCAGCACCGTGCGCAACGCTTGTGAGTAAGGATCACCGACCCGCCCCGAGGCACTGTCGAAACGCGCGATACGATGAAAGTGTTGTTCGTCCACGCCAAGGTGAACATCGAGGTCATGGGGGGCCAGCATCTCCTCGTGGATAAAGACGCAGGGATCTCGTCCGTCCACCCGACGAATCAACTCACCGAGAATCCAGCCAAAAGTGGTAGTGCCGTAGCCCAAGTCTGTTCCCGGCTCCCACCAAAGCGGTTCGGCCGCCAATACCTGCACCATATGCTCCCAGTCGTACATCATGGCGTTATGGTCGGGGGCTCGCAGCGCCGGCAGTCCCGCAGTGTGGTTCATCACTTGACGCAAGGTGACTTGGGCTTTGCCGTTCTGGGCGAACTCAGGCCAGTAACGGGCCACAGGTGCCTCCAGCTCCAACTTGCCGCGCTCGACCAACATCAGAACGGCCACTGCGACATAGGGTTTGATAACGCAAAAGGTATTGGCCAGCGTATCGCGCGCCCAAGGCTTCACGCCCGCCTGGTCCGCCATGCCGGCCCACAGGTCGATCACCACTTCTGCACCAACCTGTACGCACAGCCCTGCGCCACGCTCCTGCGGATCATCAAACATTTCCTCGAAGGCCTGCTTGACTGCTTCAAACTGCCTTGCACATATCCCTTGCGCTTTCATACTCCGGACTCCTTGTAGGTGCAGTGATGCCTTTGAAACGTGCGCAACGCGACGAACTCACCCTCGCGAGCGAGTTTGAGAGTGCTCTTTGGAAAAACGGTTGGCCCGTTTGTATGTGCCGAAGTCATTGAACCTGACGCCTGCCTGCGCCATGACTTTATGAGCATAAGGCGCTGTCATCTGGCGAAGATAGAACGGGTCTCTCACCACGAAGTGGTGAATGCTGTGCGTGCTGCCGAAGTTGAAGCAGAACAGTTGAAACGGCCACAACCACCACGGGTTCATTACCTGGGTTTGTTGTAACGGATTACGCGGGGCTACATCGCCATAATAGTGCATGTTTGAACTTATAAAGAACAAACAGAACTGCCGTAGCAGGTTGGGCGCAATAAGGATTACGACGATGCTGTTGACGATATCCATAAACGCCAGGGTCGACGCAGAACTGTGAATCGCTTCACCCATAAGTGACCCCACCCCGGCGTAGAGGTGATAGCCCAGGAATACGTACCAGCAACCCCAATACAACAGCCCAAACGGCGTGTTGAGTCGAATAATCTTGCCTAACAATTTTACCTTTTGCCGCCATCCCGGCGCGAACACCGCATTTAGAAAACCAAATAAAAACCCATCGACCAGTTTCAATAAACGCAGTATTCCCCACGGGCTGCCACTGGTCGTAATCCATGCTTCGACATCCGACTCAGTGCCGGACTCTTTATGGTGATGAAAGTGCAGTGTGCGCCTTAGCCATGGACTGGGCATGCCCGGCCGGGCCAGCCAGCACAAAAACATCATGGCGTTGTGAGCGAAGGGTTGCTTTCTGAAATAGAGGCGATGAATCAAATCATGTTCGATTTCATGAATAAATGACGTCAGTAGCGCATTGATCAAAATGCACGCCCATCCGGGGATAAAACCCTTTATGTAGAGACCTCCCGTGATGACCATCCCTGCCAGGGAAAACACCATCACGCTTGCCCCCAATGCATTTTGATACTGCAGGATAGGGTAACGCTGGCGCAGGTGGTTTCCGTGCTGGGTAATGCTCCGGGTTACCGTCTCGATCTTTTCCTGATCGGTATTCGGTCGATCAATTTCGATGGCTCCTTCCAAGATCTTCATCCATTCATCCTCTGCTTGCATCGGGGAGTAACCAGCCTTGTCAAGCCGGTCAAGTCAATACGCTGGGCAATAAAGCGGTTGGCATTAAAATTCCCTGGCGAATTCACGCGCAACGAAATCGACGGTGTGTTGAAAAGTTGTTAGGCTTATTCCAGGTCTCAAAATAATAAGGTAAGTTAAAGTCTTTGCAACTGTGTATTTTAGGTGGGTTAGCTATACAGCTCTTTGTGTAAAGTTTTAAAGCTAAAGGATTTAGTTACAGTTTGTACAAGTATTAAAGGACTGTGTACAAGTACTGCCAAGGAGGCATCATGAGATTACATCGCATCAAGTATTTCCGGCACTCTCTGCAACAATCTGACGGCAGCGTAGAGACAAACAGCCACGATGTATTTGACGCAGTGTTTTACGATGAGCCTGAAGACAATGCCGCGAATCGTGCAGGTCTTGAAGGGCTGATTCGCTACCTTCAGTGCGGAGATACTGTGGTAGTGGACAGCATGGCAACGCTCACTTCCAGTACCGAGCAGCTGTGCGTCATCATTCGGCGACTGATTGATAAGCAGGTAACGCTGGAGTTTTCCAACGAAAGCCTGATCTTTCGGCATGACTGTCTTGAAGTGGTGGAGACCATTATTGCGGTAATGGAGTTGGTTGCAGAGTTCGAGCGCACGGCGATGAGGGAAAAACAGGCCGCCGGTATCGCCAGTGCAAAGCGTCGCGGAGTCTACAGTGGTCGCAAGAAAAAACTGTCTGACAATCAGGTTGTCAATTTAATTGACCGAGCCGGCGCCGGTGAAAGCAAATCCAAATTGGCGCGTGATTTTGATATCAGTCGCCAGACGCTTTATCGATACTTGAGATCGACATAGGCGCGCCTGCGGAGGAATCGCCGAAGGCTTGCCCGGAGTTGAAGTCGCCGACTGCGTAGGCTCCAGGGCCGATGCAAGGCGTGGGCTGGATTTTCTGATTGCATAAATTATGCAAATTAGCATTTGCCAACCCTAAAAACTCCCGTCACTATCCGCGTTATGCAAAAACGCAACGTTTCTATCGTCTTAAGAGAACTGCTGGATCGCGACCGGATCTCCCCTACGGAGCTTCACCGGCGTACCGGCGTGCCTCAATCCACACTGTCCCGGATCCTCAGCGGCAAGATCGTTGATCCGTCGGATAAACACATCTCCCGCATCGCCGAGTACTTTCGCGTGAGCACCGACCAGTTGCGCGGGCGCGCGGCGGTGGGCGCTTTGCGCGAGGACGGGCGCGACCCGATGCATTCGGAACTCAAGGACATAAGCCTGTGGGACGACGACACCCCCGTGAATGACGACGAGGTGTCGATCCCCTTTCTGCGCGAGGTTGAATTGGCTGCTGGATCAGGAAGATTCGTCATCGAGGAAAGCGAAAAGGCCAGCCTGCGTTTTGGAAAACGCAGTCTGCGACACAACGGTGTGCAGTTCGACCAGGCCAAGTGTGTGACGGTGCGCGGCAACAGTATGCTGCCGGTACTGCGTGATGGCGCCACGGTGGGGGTGAATGCGGGCAAGAGTGGCATTGGTGACATCGTCGATGGTGACTTGTATGCCATCAATCACAATGGCCAACTGCGGGTGAAACAGCTCTACCGCCTGCCTTCCGGGATTCGTCTGCGCAGTTTTAATCGCGATGAACACCCGGATGAAGACTACAGCTTCCAGGATATCCAGGATGAGCAGATCAGCATCCTCGGTCATGTGTTCTGGTGGGGCATGTACGCCCGTTAAGCTTCTTGCGTAAGACAAAGCCCGCTCATTAGCGGGTTTTTTTTCGCCTGCAGAAAATCGGCAAACCCTGGCGCTGCAAGGCCTGAAATGCATTCATGCATTTCTCGGCTAAAAATAAATGCATTTGTGCATTGACTGTATATGCATACATGCATATTCTCCATCTCAAGCCAGCCAACAAGGCCTGGTGGAGGCGGCAAGGATGCTGCCAAGGAAGACAAGGAAGGCACGCAACATCGGCAAGGACGCCATCAGAGCGATGGCAGGGAGGCCAGGCAACACCGGCAAGGATGCCGACGCTCTTTAGTTGTATCGCTTGAAGAAAAAAGGCAGCGATGAACCGGCCTGATAACGGTTCAGAGGGTTGGCAACTGACCCGGGTGTGCAGCGTAAAGCACCAGAAGCAGTTATCCGGCAGACAGGGATCGTGGTCGGAAAAACATTGAGGAAAGATCCGTACCGCGCCAGTAGCGCCGAAAGATCGATGTTGGACCGCATTACTGAAAAGCCTGGGCAACCGGGCTTTTTGGAATGCCTACCCATAAATGGATTTACCCAAGAGCCGGCCCTGCGCCGGTAGTGCTCAGCCAGGAGGCGTGACATGACAAACGAGCAGCAAGCGTTAGCGGAAATGCCTATCTGGCTGGTGATCGTACTGGCCCTGATCGGCGGGGTGTCCGGTGAAATGTGGCGCGCCGACAAGGAGGGCGCGCGCGGTTGGTCACTGGTACGGCGCCTGGCCTTGCGGTCCGGTGCATGCATGGTCTGCGGAGTCTCGGCACTGATGCTGTGCTACGCCGCCGGCATGTCGATCTGGACTGCCGGCGCCATTGGTTGCCTGACCGCCATGGCCGGCGCGGATGTCGCCATTGGCCTTTATGAACGCTGGGCAGCCAAGCGCATCGGGGTCGACGAGACCCCGACCTCGCGCCCGGACCAGCAGTAACCGCTGCAAGGATGCAACCACATGAGCCTTATCGAAAAACCTTCCCAGTTGCCCGTGGCGATTGGGGCGGCGCTGAAGAGCGCCTTCCCAGACTTGCCTGTAGGCAATTATCAGGACTTTACCGGCGTCGCGGATAAAACCGGCGTGCTGATCAGCGTCGAACGCAACGGCCCCGCCGTTCGCTCCCTTGAAGGGCGCAAGGCGCATGCCTTGTCGGTCTCACTCAGGGCCACGGTCGCCAGCGGGGCGACAGCCTTTGAAGCCTGCGACCTGGCCAGCCAATTGATGGACCTGGCCCTGGATAACCGCTGGGGCCTGCCGCCCGACCAGTGTGACCTGCCGACGGCTATCGTCGCGGCGCCTTCCGGATTGACCGGGACCGAAACGGACTACGACACCTGGATCGTTTCCTTCACCCAAACCCTCTATCTCGGCCCGTTACTGCTCGAGGATCCCACAGGCAAACCGCTGTTTGCCCGCACCTGGGAAGTCTCGGACATCGACGATCCAGATCAATATCGACCCCTGCAGGAGTAGTCCATGTTCGATGCATTACTACGCATGCAACTGGGGCCGATCGTTGAACGCCTGGCGGAAATGGAAGCCCAGCTGGAAGACCTGTATCGACGCGCAGAAAGTTTCTGCCGGATTGGCGTGTGCCAGGAGGTTGATGCCGCCAGTGGTACCTGCAAGGTCAGCCACGGGGACCTACTCAGCCCGGCGATCCAGTTTTTCAATCCGAGCGCTGGGGCGCAAACCGAAACCCGCGTCCCTTCAGTGGGCGAGCAGTGCCTGCTGCTCAACTACGGCGGCGGGGAAGGGGGGACGCAGTCTGTGGCTTTGTTCGGCCTCAACAGTGGTCTGTTTCCGCCCGTGTCCGCTGTGGCGTCGCTGACGCGCCGTCGTTATCAGGACGGCACCCAAAGCGACTATGACGACGCCAGCCACATTTTCAATTGGGTCAACGGCCCCACCACATTCAGCGGCTCCCGCGAGCAGGTCGACCTCAAGATCGGCGCCGCGAGCCTGAGCATGAATGCCCAGAGCATCACCCTGCAACTCGGCGCCACCGGCTTATTGCTGGATGCCGCCGGTGTGCATTTGAGCGGCCCGGTGGTGGATCACCAGGGTCGCGTGATCAGCAGCGCATAAGGATTTGCCATGATCGGAATCGACAGGAACACCGGGGCAGCCGTGGATGACTGGCTGCAATTTGTACAGCGCGCCACCCGAGCGCTGACCACCCCCGTGGGGACACGCCAGAAGCGCCCGTTGTACGGCTCGATGGTCCCGCAACTGCTCGGCCAGAACCTCGGCGATGACCTCTTGCTCCTCGCCCAAAGCCATGCCGCCCAAGCCTTTTTCAACCCTCAGAACGGCATCGCCGACTTCCAACCCCAGGTCATCGTCGCCACTCGCCAGGGCGCCGGCCTGCTGCTGCGTTTTGCCGGCAGCTGGAAAAACCGCCAACAGACTTTTGAGGTCGTGACATGAGCATGTTGATCCCAGGCCAGAACCAATTGGCGGAACCGGCGATTATCACGGTCGACGCGTTCGAGCCGTTGCTCGCCGAGTTCAAGGCGTTTGTCGTCGACTATGTCGCCACCCGAGCACCGCAAAGCGCGGCCAAGCTCAAGGTCAGCCTCGACAATGAAAGCGAACTGCTGACCCTGGCCCTGGAAGCGTTTTGCGTGCGCTTGCAAACCCATGAACGCAAGTACAACGCCCGCATCAAGCAGATGCTGGCGTGGTGGGCGACCGGCAGTAACCTGGATGCACGCCTGGCGGACATGGGCCTTGAGCGCCAGGTGCTCGATCCAGGCGATCCCGCCGCGTTCCCGCCCGTGCCGCCGACCCTGGAAAGCGATGATGATGCCCGCCTGCGCTATTACCTGGCGCCCCATGCGCCGGCAGCAGGCTCGCGCATGCAGTATCGCCGTGAGGTGTTCACCCTCGGCGAGCGGCCGGCGGTGAAGGTGCAAAGCGCCACCCCTGGCGTGGTGACCGTCAGCTACACCTTTGATCCGGACGGGTATGCGGCCCAGGTCAAGGACGGAAACGCACGACGCACCGCGCCTGGCGAAGTGATGGTCACCGTGCTGTCCAGGGAGGGTGATGGCAGTGCTTCTGCCGATTTGCTTGACGGTGTGCGTCGACATTTCGCACGGCCCGATGTGCGACCGGAAACTGACCTCGTCACGGTCCAAGGTGCACAGATTCAACACTACAAGATTCGCGTGGTGGCCAAGATCAATGCCGGTCCGGATTCGGGCCTGACCCAAGTGGCTGCACAACAGCTGCTGCAAACCTATGCCGACTCCTGCCATCGCCTGGAAGGGCGCGTCGACCCAAGCTGGATCGACTACGCCATCCACAGTGCCGGCGCCGCGCAGCTGCAAATCCTCGAACCGCTGCAGCCGATTATCAGCACGGCATTCCAGGCCCCGTACTGCACGGGCGTCGAGGTGGAGGTGCGCACGCTATGACTGAACCCAAAGCGAGCTTGTTGCCCGCCAACAGCTCACCGCTTGAGAAAGCTCTGGACCTGGGGTTCGGCTATTTGCTGGAGCGGGTCACGCCGCCTTTCCCACAGTTGATGGACCCGGATCACACGCCTTCGGCGTTCTTGCCCTACCTGGCAGCGGACCGCGCGGTGAACGAATGGAGCACCACGGCCCCCGAGGCGGAGAAGCGCCTGACCGTCAAACTTGCCTGGCCCACCGCGCGACAGGCCGGCACCCGCCAGGCCCTGGAAAATGCGGCCAAGGGCTTGCAACTGAGCCCCGAAGTGCGCGCCTGGTACGAACAGAAACCATCGGGTGTGCCCTACAGCTTTGCCGTACGCGCCTGGACCGATTTGCCCTACAGCGAAACCATTGATGCCCGACTCGACCGCCGCTTGGCCGATGCCAAAAGCGAGCGCGACATCCTGTCGATCTCGGTGGGCCTGAGTGCTTTCGGTCGCCATGTCATTGGCGCCGCCACGCTGTGCGGCGAACTCACCACGATCTACCCAAGCGTGCTGGCTGGCGTCGAGGCCGCGGGCCGCGCCTTTATGGCGGCCGGTCTGTACAGCGTCGAAACCACCACCCTTTATCCACAGGAGCACTAAATGGCTGACTATTACACCCTGCTCACGAATGCGGGGATCGCCTACGAAACCGCCTGCAAGGCGGCTGGCGTGCCGATCAAACTGGCGCAGATTTCCGTCGGCGACGGCAACGGCGCCGTCTACAACCCCGATGCCAGCGCAAAAGCGCTGAAACGCGAAGTCTGGCGCGGACCGCTGAATGCGCTGTTCCAGGACGAGAAAAACGCCAACTGGCTGATGGCCGAAGTCACCATTCCATCGGATGTCGGCGGCTGGTATGTGCGCGAAGCCGGGCTGTGGACGGACACCGGAATCTTGTATGCCATCGTCAAATATCCGGAGTCGTATAAGCCGGTGTTGGCGACGTCGGGCTCGGGCAAAGAGTTTTATATTCGCTCGATCTTCGAGACGAGTAACGCGGCGATTGTGACGTTGTTGATTGATGACACGGTGGTGAAGGCGACTCGGGCTTGGGTGATGGATTATCTGGGCAGGCAGCTGGCTGAGGGGACTTATACCAAGGCTGAGATTGAGACGCTGATTGCTCAGTCGTCGGCGCTGCCGGTGGGTTCTATGGTTGCGTTTCCAGTCGACAAGGTCCCGGTTGGGTTCCTGGAAATTGACGGTAGCGTGAAGAGTGCGTCGGCATATCCCGATTTGGCGAAGTGTCTGGGTACGGCGTTCAATAAGGGGGATGAAGGGGCGGGGAATTTCCGGCTGCCGGAGTCGCGTGGGGAGTTTTTGCGGGGTTGGGATCATGGGCGGGGGGTTGATGCTGGGCGAATGATCGGCTCCCCTCCACTCGATGCATTCCAGGGGTTCACTCCTGCTGGTTCGATCGCCTATTCGAAACATGACTCCGCTCGATTTAAAGATCTGCGTGGGGTGCCGTGTTTCAACGGCGCTGGTGGCACAACTCCGGCAATTGCATTGGACTGGGACGCCACAGTTGTTTCAGTCGATAGCTGGTCACTGACCGGTGGATTCATTGTCAGCGATGATGTGCATGGTACGCCACGGGTGGAGTCTGAAACCCGCCCGCGCAACCTCGCGGTGATGTGGTGCATCAAAGCCTGGAACGCCCCCATCAATCAGGGAAATATCGACATTGCCGCGCTGGTCAGTGAACTTGATGCACTGAAGTCTGCTGTTCCAGTCGGCTCCATTGTTCCTTTCCCCAAAGCAGCTGTACCACCGGGGTATCTGGAACTGGACGGCAGTGTGCAAAGCATCGCCGCCTATCCGGACCTGGCCAGGTATCTTGGCACCACGTTCAATACCGGTAGCGAAGCAGCAGGCTTCTTTCGGCTGCCTGAATCGCGTGGGGAATTCCTGCGTGGCTGGGATCATGGGCGTGGGATCGACGCAGGGCGAGATATTGGGACTGCACAAAAAGGCAGCCTGCAAACGGTAGATTCGACGATCACAACAGTCACTGTTACCGGTCTATATAACGCAAGTGTCACGCCTGAATCGAATGCCCGAACATCGTTCGGGTTGGACATCGCCAACCCTTCTGACTACCCAGGTGCCGCATATGGAGGCGTTGCGGGTAGTGGGGGCACGTTGGCTGCCGAAGGTAATAATTTCGGCGTCACCCGCCCTCGCAACCTGGCAGTCATGTGGTGCATCAAGGCCTGGAACGCACCGGTCAATCAAGGAACCATCGACGTTTCGGTACTCGCTTCACAGGCAACCGAAACCAATCAAGGCACGGCAAAGACAGCCACCCAACCCCAAGCCGACGCTGGGGTCGATGACGCCACAATCGTCACCCCGAAAAAAATGCGCTTCGGCTTTGCAATGAACTTCACCGCAGCCAGTGGATACGTCCTGTTTCCAACATGGCTCGGCGGCCTGCTGATTCAATACGGCCGCGCATCCCTGGCGGCTGACCAGTTCACCACACTGACCTGGCCACTTGCCTGGCCCGATGCGTGTTATGCCATTTCCGGCGCGGTGCACTCGTCACTTGCCCGTGTCGACGATGGTATCTCCGCACAGTATCGAAATCTGACTAAAACCACGGTCATCCTGGACAGGCAAGACATCGTCTCGGCAGTAGCCAACAACCGCGATATGTTCGTTATCGGAATCGGGAAATAACCATGAGCATTTTTTATTGCGCAGAAACGGGCGGATTTTATCTGCCCGGCATGCAGCCATCTGATAGGGCCTGCCAGGAAATCACCCATGCGCGCCACGCTGAGCTTCGCGCTCAAAACGCTGCCGGAAAAATTATTGCTGCAGATGAGCTGGGTGCCCCGGTCGCCATTGATCCACCAGGGCTGAGCATTGAGCAAATGGCCGCTAAAGAGCGTGCGTGGCGAGATCGGCAGTTGGTGACCGCGACCGGTCTGCGCGATCGGCATCGCGATCAGCTGGAATTGGGCATTCCAACGACGCTGGAAGCAGAGCCGTTCACGGCGTTGCTGAACTACCTGCAGTTGCTGCGTGACTGGCCACAGTCTGCGGATTTTCCCACGTTGCAAAAGCGTCCGGCCCCCCCGGACTGGCTCGCCGACCACACCGATTAAACCTCAACTGCCCCCCAAACCGCCCTCCGCGGTTTTTTTTTCGCCTGGAGATTACCCCACATGGCAAACCGCCAAACCTACACCGTCCTCATCCCTTTCCCCACCGGCGCCGGCCATTGGTCCACCGCCGGCCAGCAACTGGAACTGCTGGACGTCGAAGCATCCGCCCTGCGCACCGCCGGCCGCCTGGAACTCACCAGCGTCCTTGCTGCGCAGCAAACCATCCCGGCCAAAAAGGCCACTACCAAGAAGGCTGACTAATCATGGCTGAGGTTTTGAACTTCGAGCACAACGGCATCACCGTCAATGCCACTGAATCCCCCGAGGCCATGGGTGGCCTTGGCGACAACGTGATCGGCCTGGTCGGCACTGCGCCGAATGCGCATGCGTCGATCCCCAAGAACGCGCCGTTGCGCATCAACAGCTTCACCACCCAGGCGCTGCTGGACCCCACCGGTGCTGAGTCGGGCACGCTGTTTCACGCCGTCTACCAGATCCTCAAAGTGGTGAAGGTACCGGTGTACGTGGTGATCGTGGAGGAGGGCGCGACACCGGCCGACACCCTCAACAACGTGATTGGCGGTGACGAGCCGATCACCGGTCGCAAGTTGGGCCTGGCGGCACTGGCGAATGTGCCGGAAGACCTGACCATCATCGGTGCCCCGGGCTTCACCGGCACCAAGGCCGTGGCCGGCGAGTTTGCCGCGTTCGGCAAGCGCATCAAGGCCCGCGTGGTGCTGGATGGCAAGGACGCAGCAGTGGCTGACCAGGTGACCTACAGCGGCGAACTGGGCGGTGCCGACCTCGGTTTCGACCGGTGCCTGCTGGTGCACAACATGCCGTCGGTGTACTCCAAGGCGGCGAAGAAAAACGTGTTTCTCGCCCCCTCGTCCCTGGCTATCGCCGCGTTGGCGAAGGTCAAGCAGTGGGAAAGCCCGGGCAATCAGGTGACGTTTGCCGAGGACGTGTCCCGCGTGGTCGAGTACAACATCCTCGACACCTCCACCGAGGGCGACCTGCTCAACCGCTACGGCGTGAGCTACTACGCGCGCACCATCCTTGGCGGCTTCTCGCTGCTGGGCAACCGCTCGATCACCGGCAAGTTCATCAGCTACGTGGGCCTTGAAGATGCGATCAGCCGCAAGCTGGTCAAGGCCGGCCAGAAAGCCATGGCCAAGAACCTCACCAAGTCTTTCATGGACCAGGAGGTCAAGCGCATCAACGACTGGCTGCAAACCCTGGTCGCCGACGAAACAATCCCCGGTGGCAGCGTGTACCTGCACCCGGAATTGAACAGTGTCGAGAAGTACAAGAACGGCACCTGGTACATCGTTATCGACTACGGCCGCTACGCGCCGAACGAACACATGATTTATCAACTCAATGCCCGCGATGAAATCATCGAGCAGTTCCTGGAGGACGTTCTCTAATGTTTACCAATCGAGTCAGACAGGCCATTGCGGCCACCCTTCAAGGCCTGCCGTTGTCCGCGACGGTGGACTCGTTCACGCCGCCGAAGATCGAGTTCGAAATGGAACTGATGACCGGCGGACGCTTTATTGCCGAGGAAATGGCCAAGAGCGGCAAGCCGTTGACCGCCACCTTGATCCTGCAGGGCGCCGGCCCGGAAATCATGCTGGCACTGGGCGTGCGCCTGGGCGATGACATCCTGCTCAATGTGCGTGAAGCCGGCCAGGACCAGGACGGCAAGACCTATTTCACCTACCACACCGTTGGCGGCAAGCTCAAATCCTTGAGCGAGGCGGCGATGGTGATGAATACCAAGGCCACCACCACCCTGGAGCTGTCCTGCCGTACTTACAACCGCTTGGAAAACGGTATTTCGGTGATCGACATCGACGTGCGCACCCAGAAGTTCGTGCTCAACGGCGTCGACATCCTCGGCGACGCGCGCCGCGCTGTATTGATGCCGTAAGGGCTACCGTGACCTGAAGTGGACACAGCCGATGTGGGCGCCGGGCTTGCTCGCGATGCAGGCGGCTCGGTGTGCCTGGTGCACCGAGCTGTTGCCATCGCAGGCAAGCCAGCTCCCACATTGACCGCGCGCAGCTTTAGATTTGCGCTGCTTTCAACATCGTTTAAACAAGGAATTGCCCCATGGCCTGGATGCCACCGCTGCATGTCCTGCTGTCCCCGATCACCGCCGATACCGGCGCGACGATCCAGCAGGTTCAACTCAAACCGCTGTACTACGCCGCGCAAAAAGACGCGCTGGCCCGGGCCGGTGATGACGAGGATGACCAGTTCTTCGAACTGGCGAAACTCGCCACCGGCCTGTCGGAAAAAGAGCTCGACCAACTCAAGCGACCGGACTACGTGACCATCGCCCAATACGTACACGAGATGTCGACTCGTCCGGCGTCATTCTTCCTTGGCGAACAAACGGAATCGACCCACGACCAGCCCGTCCAGCTGTTGCTGCCCCTCGACGCAGCGGGCCGCCCCCTGACTGAACTGGTCTTGGAAATGCCCGCCCTGCGTGCCACCAAGGTGATGAAGAAACTCGCCACCAACAAGGAGCGCGCCGAATTCATCACCGCGCATTGCAGCGGCTTGATGATCCCCGATCTCGCCGGCCTGACCGTGCCCGACTGGACCGAATTGCAGGAGCGCATCGACCATTTTTTAAATCAACCGGCGGCCTTCTTTCGCAACGCGACATCGAAGTGATCCTCGATGTGGTGCCGCTGGTTTACTCGGTAAATGAAGCGGAGATCCTCGATTGGGATGCCGCAAAAGCATTGCGCCGCTACGACATCGCGATGACTCGCCTTGGCGTTAAACAGGAGTAGAGCGGGATGCAAGAGACTAAATATGGGCTCAGGCTCGCCCAGGAGGACTTTCGCTGGATGTTCGGCGAGGCCGATCTAGGCAATGTGCTGGCACCGTTTTCCACAAGTGCTGCGGCACCTGTAAGCCTGGAGGCGGCCTCGCAGCTGCCGTTCGAACTGCGCTCCGCGTTGGTCACCCTCAGCGTGGACATCAACGCCTTGATCCAGGAGCAAGTGCGACTGCGCGAGACGCTGAAGACGCTTAACAGCACCTTGTCCATCAATGGCGACTCTCTGGTGCCCAAGGCGGCTGATGTTGCCACGAGCGCATTGAAAGATGAGCCCAAGAAGCCCGCTGATGGTGATCTTGCGAGCGCGGCCAAGGCGGTTGGAGGCGAGTTATGGGACGCGTTGAAAAGCAAAGCTGCTGAAAAAACGATTGATTTGACCTTTGACCTAATCACTAAGGGCGCCAAAAGTATCAAAAATCGGGGTTGGCGTGGTTCAGGCCTAACGAACCCGTTCGGAAAAAAACGCCAGGCCTTGGTTGCTTCGCCACCAGGCATTCAACCGGGTGCGACCACGCAAAGCTTTCAATCCTTTGCCGGGGCAAGCGTTGCAGCACCAACGTTATCGCGGCTAAACCTATCTTCGGGTGCCCTGAACGATGCCTTTGCCACGCTTGGATCCACCGGCATTCGACGGCTGGCGCCATTGAGAACCGCCGAAGCCACCCTGGACGTGATTCAGGGCGTACGCAACGGTGACGCCAAAGCCATCGGCACCGGCCTGAGTACGGCCGGCGGTGCCTGGGCGGGCGCTTCTGCCGGCGCGGCAATTGGCACTCTGGTCTTCCCCGGCGCAGGCACCTTGGTCGGCGGGGCCCTGGGTGGCTTATTGGGCAGTGAGGCAGGCGCCTGGCTGGGTGAAAAACTGTTCGGTTCGAGTGACCGCCTGCCGCCGCCGAACGCGGTCGGCAAAGAGCTCAACAGCGCTCGCGCCGACAACGTTCAAGTTTCGATTGCCCCGAGTATCCAGATCACCGGTGTCAACCCGGCAGACGCCCAGCAAGTGGCCAATCAAGTGATCCAGGCCCTGCAATTTCAATGCGTGCCAATGCTCACCGACTCGCTGGGGATCCGGCGCAACGCGGCACTGACCGACCCAGGAGGTGATTGATGCGACAGCAAATGGTACTGGGCGACTTTATCTTTGGCCTTTCCCGAGGGTTTGCCTACTCCACGTTGTCCCGTGGCAGCGACGGCGGCTGGAGCGACCTGGCGATTATCGCCAGCAAGCCGCAGTCGCGGCAAAGCGGACAGAAGCTGGAAAAACTCACGTTTACCGGCGCCGCCATGTACGGCATAGGCATGCAGCGACTGGATGAACTGCGCGCGCTGCAAAACAAGCGGGCGCCTTTTCCTCTGGTGGATGGGATCGGCCGCAACTGGGGCCTGTGGCGTATCAATTCGGTGCAGGAAAACCAGAGCAATGTGATTGATGACGGCACCGCCATGGTCATGACTTGGATCCTTGAACTGGAGGAATTCGTCAATGCGTAGAGTGCGAAGTATCGCCGGTGATTCGGTCAATCTGCTGCTCTACCGTGAGTTGGGGCGTTGCGACGATGTGGCTGAAGAGACCCTGTGGCGCTTGAACCCGGATCTTGCCGAGTACGGCCCGGTGCTACCGGCAGGCGTGTGGGTAATCGTGCCGGAGATGCAATCACGGCCGGCTGCGTTGCGGCCTGTCCTGGCGTGGGATTGAGGAGGTTTTATGGCTCAGGGATTTACGCCGATCGTGGAGTTTTACGGCGCCAATGCGGCATTACTTAATCAACGGATCATGAGCTGGAGTCACACCGACGCGGCGGGTATCGAGTCTGACCGGCTGGAGCTGACGCTCAATATCGAAGACCTTGAAGGTCTGCCGAGCTTGAGCGGCAAGATCGGCATGCGCGTCGGTTACTCAGAGTCGGGACTGGTAGAGAAGGGCGAGTTCGTGATTACCCAACGTACCCCCGTCCTGTTTCCCATGCGCCTGATGATCGTCGCGACGGCCGCACCTTTCAGCGTGGGCGACCCGCGCGGCTACCGTCAGCGGCGCTCTGCCAGTTACGGGCCTACGACCCTGGGAGCACTGTTTCGGCAATTGGTCGGCCGGCATGGTTTTTCGCCGCGTGTGGCGCCGTCGCTGGAGGGTATTGCGATTGCTCATATCGACCAATCCAATGAAAGCGACATGGCGTTTATCACGCGACTGGCCAGTCGCTACCACGCGGTGACGAAGCCGTTCAACGAGCTGTATGTGCTGGCCGAAGCGGGGCAAGTCAAATCGGTGTCCCTTAAACAATTGCCGGAGGTGAAGTTGTCCGTGACCCAGGATAACCGTCCCGGTGACCAGGCCTTCATAACGGCCACGCTCAACGATAAAACCCGCTCCAAATACATGGGCAGCCGTGTCACCTGGTGGGATGTTGCCGGTGGCAAACAGCACGTGGTCGAGGTCGGGGTCGCGCCTTTCAAGACCCTGCGCCAGCGTTGCCAGAACGAAGAGGAAGCGCGTGCGGTCGCTGAAGGTGAACTGCGTCGCGTCGGGCGAGAGGGGCTGGAGATGGTGATTGATTGCCCTGGTAACCCGTTGGTGGCTGCCGAAGGGCTGCTGCGCCTGGATGAAACCTGGCCGGCGTATATGCAAGGCCAGTGGTCGATAACCAAGGTGATCAATGCGGGGGACCCGGTAAAGGGCTATCGCAGCACGATCACGGCCGGTGGTTTGTCTACGTAAGGACCTTTGAAGGTGAACGTGGTGGTGATAACTCAGCCTCAATTGATTCAGATCATGCCTGGAGCCCGCCGTGTAGCGGGCATTTTTTTAGCGGCTTTCAATGCCGCCTTTATCCGGTACCAGATCAACAGCGTGCAGCGCGCTGCCGCCTTTCTCGCCCAGATCGGCCACGAGTCCGGCGAATTGCACTACATGCGCGAACTGGGCAGTGACGCGTATTTGAGCAAGTACGATACCGGTGCATTGGCCGTGCGCCTGGGCAACACGCCCGAAGCGGATGGTGACGGCCAACTGTACCGGGGGCGGGGGCTGATCCAGATCACTGGCCGTCGCAACTACCTGGCCTGTAGCCAGGCACTGTTCGGCGACGATCGTCTGTTGCGGGAACCGACATTGTTGGAGCAGCCGCAATGGGCGGTCGAATCGGCCGCCTGGTTCTGGCAGAGCAACGGCCTGAACGAGCTGGCGGATCACGACCAGTTCACCACCATCACACGGCGTATCAACGGTGGGCTCAATGGGCTGGAGGACCGTTTGCGCCTGTGGGCGCGCGCCAAGGCGGTGTTATGCGTGTCTTAGGCGTGTGCCGCCTGATCGGTATCTGCCTGCTGGTGGCTGTTGTCTGGCAGGTGCAGGCATGGCGGTACGGGGTGCAGATTGAACGCTTGTCGGCACTGCAGGCACAGGCAATCTTGCAGCAACAACAGGCTGAACAGGACAAACGGCTGGCCCTGGAGCAACAGCTCAGTGCCAGTGACCAACAACATGCCCGGGAATTGAGCGATGCCCAACGTCATCAGGCAGCTCTGCGTGATCGCCTGGCCACTGCTGATGTGCGGTTGTCAGTCCTTCTCGACGCCTCCAGTGGCTGTCCAGTGCCAGCCACCGCCACCGCCGGCGGCGTGGTTCATGCAGCCGCGCGAGCCCGACTTGACCCGGCGCATGCTCAGCGAATTATCGGCATCACCGACGACGGTGATAACGCCCTGATTGCCTTGCGCGCCTGCCAGGCGTATGTGCGCGCCGTCGCCCGCTAATCTCTTGATCCAGTCTGTCGCTTGCATGCGCGATTTGCTGCTGTAGGGTAGGCAAACCCCCACCCACTTCTGGAGACGACTGTGAAGGAAATCACTCAACTTGCCGCTGAACTGGGTCGCCGCTTGCAGGTACTCAATGCGCACGTCACCACGGCCGAATCCTGCACCGGTGGCGGTATCGCCGAGGCGATCACGCGGATTCCCGGCAGTTCGGCGTGGTTCGAGGCAGGGTATGTCACCTATTCCAACCGTCAGAAAACCCGTCAGTTGAATGTGCCCGAGGCGTTATTTCCCAAGGTCGGTGCGGTCAGCCAGGAAGTGGTCGAAGCGATGGTGCGCGGCGCTCAGGAAAAAAGCCTGGCGCGGTTCGCCGTGGCGGTGAGTGGAGTGGCCGGGCCGGATGGCGGTTCGCCGGACAAACCGGTGGGCACGGTGTGGCTCGCGTTTGGCGTGGGTGACGAGGTTACGGCCGAGCTTGCGCACTTCCCTGGCAGTCGCGACGAAGTCCGCCGACAGACGGTAAAGGCCGCCCTTGAAGGCTTGATGCGACGAGCTGCAGCAGAAATAGACAATCAGGGGTAGGCGATCTCTGATCTTTGTGGAACAATACTGTCTACTTATACAGGTGTTGGCCGTCAGGCCTTATTGATTACGTGAGGACTTTAATGGACGACAACAAGAAGAAAGCCTTGGCTGCGGCCCTGGGTCAGATCGAACGTCAATTCGGCAAGGGTGCCGTAATGCGTATGGGCGATCACGACCGTCAGGCGATCCCGGCTATTTCCACTGGCTCTCTGGGTCTGGACATCGCGCTCGGCATTGGCGGCCTGCCAAAAGGCCGTATCGTTGAAATCTACGGTCCTGAATCTTCCGGTAAAACCACCCTGACCCTGTCGGTGATTGCCCAGGCGCAAAAAATGGGCGCGACCTGCGCGTTCGTCGACGCCGAGCACGCCCTGGATCCTGAATACGCCGGCAAGCTGGGCGTCAACGTTGACGACCTGCTGGTTTCCCAGCCGGACACCGGTGAGCAAGCCCTGGAAATCACCGACATGCTGGTGCGCTCCAACGCCATCGACGTGATCGTGGTCGACTCCGTGGCTGCCCTGGTGCCGAAGGCCGAGATCGAAGGCGAAATGGGCGACATGCACGTGGGCCTGCAAGCCCGTCTGATGTCCCAGGCGCTGCGTAAAATCACCGGTAACATCAAGAACGCCAACTGCCTGGTGATCTTCATCAACCAGATCCGTATGAAGATCGGCGTGATGTTCGGCAGCCCGGAAACCACCACCGGTGGTAACGCGTTGAAGTTCTACGCTTCGGTCCGTCTGGACATCCGTCGTACTGGCGCGGTGAAAGAAGGTGACGAGGTGGTGGGTAGCGAAACCCGCGTTAAAGTCGTGAAGAACAAAGTGGCCCCGCCTTTCCGTCAGGCCGAGTTCCAGATTCTCTACGGCAAGGGTATCTACCTGAACGGCGAGATGATCGACCTGGGCGTGCTGCACGGCTTCGTCGAGAAGTCCGGTGCCTGGTATGCCTATAACGGCAGCAAGATCGGCCAAGGCAAGGCCAACTCGGCCAAGTTCCTGGCGGACAACCCGGATATCGCCGCCACGCTTGAGAAGCAGATTCGCGACAAGCTGCTGACTGCAGCGCCAGACGTGAAAGCTGCCGCCAACCGTGAGCCGGTTGAAGAAGTAGAAGAAGTCGACACTGACATCTGAAGCAAACGATGACAGTTGTACTGGATACACTCGTCGCCGTTCGGCGCACTGCGATGGACCTGCTCGCTCGTCGCGAGCATGGTCGAGTCGAGCTGACGCGTAAGCTGCGTCAGCGCGGTGCGGAGCCTGAGATGATCGAAACCGCCCTCGACCGGTTGACGGAAGAGGGGCTGCTTTCCGAGTCCCGTTACCTTGAAAGCTTTGTATCCTACCGAGCCCGCTCGGGCTACGGCCCGGCGCGCATTCGTGAGGAACTGAGCCAGCGAGGCCTGCAACGCGCGGATATTGACCTGGCCCTGCGAGAGTGCGGGATCAGTTGGCAGTCGCAACTGGAAGACACTTGGCGTCGCAAATTCTCGGGCCATCTTCCCATCGATGCCAAAGAGCGCGCGAAGCAAGGGCGCTTCCTCAGTTATCGCGGGTTTTCGATGGACATGATCAGCCGCTTGCTCAGCGGTAAGGCCATGGACGACTGACACCTTGGTGCCTCGCCTGCTCTGATACTCCGTCTCCCATGGCAAACGGGCGTCTGTGGCAAAAGGGCGTCTATGGCAATCGGGCTTCTGTGGCGAGCGGGCTTGCCCCGCGTTGGGCTGCGAAGCAGCACCAATCCCCTCCACCCGCCCAAAATGATCCCCCCAAAAGGCCCGCTATGAAAATAGTGGGCCTTTTGTCGTTCCTTCAAAAAATCAAGCCGGCTCCGGCGCCAATCGCTGCTGCGCCTTCCCCTGAGCCTGTGCCCAGTTCTCCGGCAAGTTGATGTAATCCACCAACTCTCGCAACCGGCCCTGATCGCGGCCATTGAAGTTGAACACCAACCGCGTCAGATGGCTGAACCTTGGCTCGTCATGCTCCTCGCCCGTGTAGGCAAGTTGCTGGAACTCCCCACTCAATCGCAGGCTGGCAAACTCGCTTTGCAAATGGGCCAACGCTCGATCACTGAGCGGGTGATTCATGCGCACCACAAACTCGCGTTTCAGCCAGCGTGTGGAGTGGAAGTTGGCATAAAACTGATTGATCTCTTCCACCGCCTCTTCGGCGCTGTAGACCAGCCGCACCAGCTTGAGGTCAGTCGGCAGGATATAGCGATTGGCTTCCAGCTGGCTGCGGATGAAGTCCAGGGCGCCCTGCCAAAAGCCGCCTCCGGGTGCATCCAGCAATACCACGGGCACCAGTGGGCTCTTACCGGTCTGGATCAGGGTCAGTACTTCCAGGGCTTCATCCAGGGTGCCGAAACCACCCGGGCACAACACCAACGCATCGGCTTCCTTGACGAAGAACAGCTTGCGGGTAAAGAAGAAGTGGAACGACAGCAGGTTCTCGGTGCCATCGATGGTCGGGTTGGCATGCTGTTCAAACGGCAGGGTGATATTGAAGCCCAAGCTGTGTTCCAGGCCGGCACCTTCATGAGCTGCCGCCATGATGCCGCCGCCGCCGCCCGTGATCACCATCAGGTCCGAGCGTGCCAGGGCCGCGCCCACTTCCCGGGCCAGCGCGTACAGCGGGCTTTCCACCGGGGTACGGGCCGAGCCAAACACCGTGACCTTGCGCCGGCCCTTGAACTGTTCCAGTACACGGAAGGCATGGTCCAGCTCGCGGATGGCTTGCAAGGTTATCTTGGCGTTCCAACGGTTGCGGTCATCCTGGGCCATGCGCAGCACGGTCAGGATCATGTCGCGATACAGGGGAATGTTCGGGCTGTTGGGAGCGACCAGTTGGAGTTGTGCTTCGACCTGTTGTGTAAGGTCGGTCCCGTTTTCTTCAAAATGACGGAGCAGGCGGTCATTCGGTTCGTAAGGCATTCAACTTCTCCTTCTTCACAGAGACCGGGCCATCGACGAGAGATTCGTCCGGGGGCCACGACACTGCATGTGTCGCTGCATACCCAATGCATTGCACGTGTTCGCCAGGTAGCAAATGGGCTCTGTATGTTCCTTGTGATTTAAAAACCTTTGCACTGCAAGCCGCAGGAGGGCAACCCTCTTTTGCCCTGAAAATGTTACAGAACGGCGTGGAAACCGTTGTCGACGGGCGGTTGGGATAGCTTGATCATGGGCCGAAAAACCCTTGGCTGGCAACCGCTTATTGGTCACTCATCAGCAAGTTTAGCCGTGTAAAGGGAGTTGACGCGGGGGGGGGAGTGCGCGCCACCGAAAAGCAGCGCGCTGGGGGCAGGCAAGGGTTACTTTTTCTTCTTGGCGGCAGCCGGTGCCGGGCAGTCCGCTTCCACGAACTTCACCGATGCCACAGGACGGTTGGTCTTGTTCTCGGTGATTTCGTAGCGCATTACCGCGCCCTTGGCCATCAGCTCGCGGTAGCCTTTGTTCAGGCACACGCTCTGGCCCAGTTGGAAATACACCGCCTTGGGGTTGGCACGCATCTGTTCGGCGCGGTCGGGCAACACGCTCAAGTGATCGATCAGTTGCATACCTTCAACGGTGTAGGCCACTTCCAGGGTTTTTTCGTCGATTTCCCGGGGCAGGTCCTTGTTGCTTTCGGCCGCGACGCTTTGCAGCTTCCGGTTCATTTGGGCCTCCAGCAGCGAGGCTGCCTGGGCGCCCACGGGCAATACCAGCGCAAGGGCGATGGAAGGGGCGGCAAGACGCAGCATGGAACGCAGCATGAAACTCTCCTGATTCGGTTACTGGTGCATAGACCAGCCACTGCGCTGTGCGTTCAGTGGCGCGCAATTATAGGTGAGCCGTTGCCACTACAGCCAGGCGCATCGCTGGTAAACTGCGGCCACTTCAGTCTTCCACGAGTTTTTCCGTGTCGATCTACCCCTCTTTACGGCCCACCCAATGAGCCACGCCGTTTCCCGCCTGCGTACCCAGCGCCTTGCGCGGGCCGTCAGGCCGTTTCTGAACCGTGGCTCGCGGGCCGAACGCTGCCCCGGCTGCCGCGTGATCCCCGAGTATTGCCTGTGCGCCTGGCGACCCAAGGTCGCGGCCAGGTCGGCGATGTGCCTGTTGATGCATGATGTCGAGCCGATGAAGCCCAGCAACACCGGCTGGCTGATTGCCGATGTGATCGACGACACCACGGCGTTTGCCTGGTCGCGCACTGAAGTCGACCCGGATTTGCTCACCTTGCTGGCTGACCCGCAGTGGCAACCCTATATCGTATTCCCCGGCGAATTTGTCGCGCCCGAGCGCGTCGTCAGCGCAGTGGCGGTGGAGGAGGGCAAGCGCCCGTTGTTCATCCTGCTGGATGGCACGTGGAGCGAAGCGCGCAAGATGTTCCGCAAAAGCCCGTACCTGGAGCATTTGCCGGTATTGAGCCTGGCGCCCGAGCAGCTCTCGCGCTACAAACTGCGTCGCTCCAAGCGCGATGACCATTTCTGCACCGCCGAAGTCGCGGCCTTGTGCCTTGAGTTGGCCGACGATGGCGCCGCCAGCGAAGTGCTGGACGCCTACCTCGACGTCTTCAGCAGCCATTACCTGGCCGCCAAGTTCCAGCTGCCCCTGGACCCGACCGACATCGTCCATACTCGTCTGGCACCTTATATACCTGCGGTATAACCAGACGACGTTTGCATGATGGCACCGTAAACCCGCGCCCCGCTAAAATGCCCGCGGGCGTAGTGCTTGACCCCCCAGGCTGCGCTGGGCATGCTGGGCGCCGATTGGGGTGCAACCGTGAATTTTCGACGTCGTTCCAAGTGCTTTTGACGTTGAACGTACCCTGTGGCGTCGGCTGCCTGGCTGTCGCCTTGTGTCTTGGTGAACCCTGAACCCATCAGGGCTGCCATAAAAAACAGGATCATTTAATCAATGGCCACATACGAAATCCTGATAGCCGATGACCACCCGCTGTTTCGCAGTGCGCTGCATCAAGCCGTCACCCTGGGCCTGGGCCCTGACGTACGCTTGGTCGAAGTGGCCAGCATTGCCGAACTGGAAGCCCGCCTCACCGAAAAATCCGACTGGGACCTGGTGCTGCTCGACCTGAACATGCCGGGTGCCTACGGTTTCTCCGGGCTGGTGCTGCTGCGCGGGCAATACCCGCAGATTCCCGTGGTGATGGTTTCGGCCCAGGAAGAAGCCGATGTGGTGGTGCGCTCCAAGGAGTTTGGCGCCAGCGGTTTCATTCCCAAGTCCAGCTCGATGGAAGATATCCAGAAAGCAGTACGCACCGTATTGGATGGCGATGTGTCCTGGCCGCCACAGGCGTTTGAAGAAATCAACGTGTCCGATGAAGCCAAGGCCGCCCGCGATGGCCTGGCCAGCCTCACACCCCAGCAGTTCCGCGTGCTGACCATGGTCTGCGAAGGCTTGTTGAACAAGCAGATTGCCTTCGAGCTGAGCGTGTCCGAAGCGACGATCAAGGCCCATGTGACGGCGATCTTCCGCAAGTTGGGAGTGCGTACACGCACCCAGGCGGCGCTGCTCTTGCAACAACTTGAGTCAATTTCGCAGCACTAAGCTGTCAGCGATTCACGCTTTTTTGACTTGGCGTGATCTAGTTTCCCCACTTCTTTGGTTCAGTTGCCTACGTCTATGTCGCCTTTCAAGGGTCAAACCGGTATCAAACGTATCTTCAATGCTGGGGGTTACTCCCTGGATGGCCTGCGCGCGGCGTTCACTGGCGAGGCGGCCTTCCGTCAGTTGGTGCTGCTCAACGTTATCCTGATCCCGCTGAGCTTTTTCCTGCACGTCAGCCGGGTGGAGCGGGCGTTGCTGATCGCGGTGTGCCTGCTGGCTCTGATCGTCGAATTGCTCAACTCGGCCGTAGAGGCGGCCATCGACCGTATTTCCCTCGACCGCCACCCGTTGTCGAAAAACGCCAAGGACATGGGCAGCGCCGCGCAATTTGTAGCGCTGACCATGATCACGCTGGTGTGGGCCGTGATCCTGATCTAACCCTCAGGCAATGCTCGGCAGCACGATCTCGTCGCTGCGCTGAACCCCTGCGGTGAAGGCGCGGCACAGCTCGAGGAATTCGCGCATCGCCGAGGTCTGGTACTTCTGTTTATGCCAGATGAAGTAGAACTGCCGGGCCAGGTCCAGGTCCGGGGTTTCCACCGGCACCAGGCTGCCGCGGCGGAATGCGTCGCGCAGCGCCAGGCGAGAGATGCAGCCAATCCCCAATCCCGACTCCACCGCCCGCTTGATCGCCTCGGTATGTTCCAGCTCCAGGCGGATATTCAGCGCGCTGCGGTGATGGCGCATGGCTTGGTCGAACGTCAGGCGCGTACCTGAGCCTTGTTCGCGCAGGATCCAGGCTTCGTGGGTCAGCTCGTCCATGCTCGCCACACCGCGCTTGGCCAGGTGATGCTGCGGCGCGCAAAACACCACCAACTCATCTTCTACCCAGGTTTGTACTTCGATGTCCGGGTGGCTGCAGTCGCCTTCGATTAGACCCAGGTCAATTTCGTAGTGCGCCACCTGGTGCACGATATGTGCAGTGTTCTGCACATGCAGCTTCACCTGGCTCTCGGGGTGCTGTTGCATGAAGCTGCCGATCAGCAACGTGGCCAGGTAATTGCCGATGGTCAGGGTGGCGCCCACCGCCAGCGAGCCGAAGCCGGACTTGCCGTTGAGCAGGTCCTCGATCTCCTTGGCCTGGTCCAGCAGCGCCACCGCCTGGGGTAACAGCTGGTGACCCAAGGCGTTGAGACTCAGGCGCTTACCGGCGCGGTCGAATAATTGGCAGCTGGATTGGCGCTCCAGCTCGGTGATCGAGGTGCTGGCGGCGGATTGCGATAAGGCCAGAAGGCCAGCAGCGCGCGAGACGCTTTCCTGCTGGGCGACGGCGACGAAGACTTGCAGTTGACGGAGAGTAAATCGCATATCGATATAACCGATAACCCTTATCTTAATAATCCAGTTAACAGATATTGTCGCCGCCATTAGAATGCTGTGCAATTGCGCACCTATCATTTGGCGCAGACCCATTTCCAGGAGTCCCCCGTACATGAGCAACATGAACCACGAGCGTGTCCTCAGTGTTCATCACTGGAACGACACTCTGTTCAGCTTCAAGTGCACCCGCGATCCGGGCCTGCGCTTCGAGAACGGTCAGTTCGTGATGATCGGCCTGCAACAGCCCAACGGCCGCCCGCTCATGCGCGCTTACTCGATTGCCAGCCCGAACTGGGAAGAGCATCTGGAGTTCTTCAGCATCAAGGTGCCCGATGGCCCGCTGACTTCCCAATTGCAGCACTTGAAGGAAGGCGACGAGATCATCATCAGCAAAAAACCGACAGGCACCCTGGTGCTTGACGATTTGAAGCCGGGCAAACACCTGTACCTGCTCAGCACCGGTACTGGCCTGGCGCCGTTCATGAGCGTGATCCAGGACCCGGAAACCTACGAGCGTTTCGAAAAAGTGATCCTGTGCCACGGCGTGCGTTACGTCAATGAAGTCGCCTACCGCGAGTTCATCACCGAACACCTGCCGCAGAACGAATTCTTCGGCGAAGCGCTGCGTGACAAGCTGATCTACTACCCGACCGTTACCCGCGAGCCGTTCGAGAACGAAGGCCGCCTGACCGACCTGATGCGCAGCGGCAAGCTGTTCAGCGACATCGGCCTGCCTCCGATCAACCCCGAGGACGACCGCGCCATGCTGTGCGGCAGCCCGAGCATGTTGGATGAGACCAGCGAAGTGCTGAACAGCTTCGGCCTGAAGGTTTCGCCACGCATGCGTGAGCCGGGTGACTACTTGATCGAACGTGCCTTCGTCGAGAAGTAATCCGTGTAGGAGCCAGCTCCTACAGTAAAAAGAAAAGCCCGCGTTGCCTGAAGGCAGCGCGGGCTTTTTCATGACTGCGGTTTACTGGGCCGCAACCACTTCCAGCACGCAAATCATCCCGGCCTCGGGGTAGTGCCAGCGCACATCCACATCCCAGAACTGCGCGCCATATTCACGCTCCGGCCCCGGGGTTTGATACGCCGGCCGCGGATCCTGGGCCAGACACTGCTCGATCAGCGCCACCAACGGCTCGTCAAGGCGCTGGGCGTGGCCTTGTGCCTGATGCAAGGCGGTCTTCAGCCACTGCACCGTAATCAGCGGCGGCGCGCTGCTGGCGATGTGGTTGGTGGCCGTGTCGATGATGTCGGCATAGGGCACATACGGCTTGATATCCAATACCGGCGTGCCATCGAGCAAATCGAGCCCGGAAATCCACAGCCTGCCCGGTTCGACCCTGTCCAGCTTGACCACCGATTGACCAATGCCGTTGGGCCGATGCGTCGCGCGGGTGGCAAATACGCCCATGGACGTGTTGCCGCCCAGGCGCGGCGGGCGCACCTTGAGGCGCGGCTTGTCTTCCAGTGCCTGGTGAAACAGGAACAACAGCCACACGTGGCTGACCTGCTCCAGCCCCTGCACCGCCTCACCCTGGTCGAATGGCGCGACCAATTCCAGCACGCCCCGTGCGGCAGGCGCCAGTTGCGGCTGGCGCGGGATGGCGAACTTCTCCTTGAAACAGGAGCGGACAAAGCCGATGGGCGAGACGCTGTAACTCATTTTTGAAGCCTCAAGTGGCAAGCTGCAAGCTCTTGGCGCTTGAAGCTTGTAGCTGTTTTTAAGCTCTGACGCGCAGCGTCAGCCCCTTGAGGAAGTTGCGCAGCAACTGGTCGCCGCACGGGCGGTAGTTGGTGTGGCCGAACTTGCGAAACAGCGCGCTCAGCTCCGGCTTGGACACCGGGAACTCGGCGGCCTTGAGGATGGCGTGCATGTCGTCTTCCTTCAGCTCGAAGGCCACGCGCAGCTTCTTGAGGATGATGTTGTTGGTCACCGGGGTCTCGATCGGCTGCGGCGGACGGCTTTCGTCCTTGCCGCGCTTGAAAATCACCAGGCCGTCGAGGAAATGGGCCATGACTTCATCCGGGCAGAACACAAAGCCTTCTTCCTCATCTTTCTTGAGGTAGGTCAGCAGGTCTTCCTTGGTCACGTCCATGCCGCCGAGTTTGATGATCTCGACCATCTTGTTATCGCTGATATCGAGCATGTAGCGCACGCTGCGCAGTACGTCATTGTGAATCATGGTGGGCAATCCTGGTTTTCAACGGTGGACACCGCCGGGTGAGGCGGTATCGAGAAAAGGTGCGCGGCTTAGAACTTCTCTTTGCCGGACATATAACGCCATTGGCCAACCGGCACTTTGCCGATGGACACGCCGCCGATGCGGATGCGGCGGATGGCGACGACTTTCAGGCCAACGGCTTCGCAGAACAGGGCGATCACGCCCGGTTGCGGGTTTTTCATGGCAAAGCGCAGGCGGTTTTCGTTCTGCCAGCTGGCTTTCACGGCAGGCAGCTCTTTGCCTTTGTAGGTCAGGCCGTGGTTCAGGCGGTTGAGGCCGTGCGCAACCATGTCGCCTTCGACCTCGACCACGTATTCCTGCTCGATCTTGGCGGCATCGGCGGTCAACTTGCGCAGGATCTTCCAGTCCTGGGTGAAGACCAGCAGCCCGCTGGCCTTGGCTTGCAGGTCGGCGCTGGCGCTCAGGCGCAGGAAATGGCCCTTGAGCGGGCGTTTGCCGAAGCGATGCTCTTCGGACAAGGTCTCGGCGCTGATCGACGCCAATGCCGTCTCGGCATCCACGCCGGCAGGCGCGTGCAGCAGGATGGTCACCGGCTCCGGCGCAGTGGCCTTGGCTTCGGGATCCAGCTCGACGTTCTGCGTGGTGACCTTGAACTGCGGCTCGTCGATCACTTCGCCGTCCACCGAGACCCAGCCGCCTTCGATAAACAGCTCAGCCTCCCGACGGGAGCAACCGACCAGTTCGATAAGGCGTTTGGAGAGGCGTATGGGGTCAGTCATGACAAGGGCCGTAACAAAAGGGGGCGGTTATTGTACCTGCCTGGCGCCGGTTAATCCCGGCCCCATTTCAGTGCTGCTGCTTTTTGTCGGAGCTTGCCTGCGATGGCGTCGCCTCGGTACACCCGATACACCGAGTTGTCTGCATCGCAGGCAAGCCAGCTCCCACAGGTGTTCTGCGCTGTGTCAGCCACTGCGTGCCTGTTGCTGCTGGCGCAAGCGCATGTGCAGCAACGGATACGGTTGCCCAAGGCCATCATGCTCCGTGCGTCCGATCACCTCGAACCCCTGCTTGAAGTAAAACCCCAGGGCCTGCGGGTTTTGCTCGTTCACGTCCAGTTCGTCGGCATTCATGCGCTCGACCGCGTAGCGCAGCAGTTGGCGGCCGAGGCCCTGGCCCCGGTGCTGCGGGTCGATGAACAGCATCTCGACCTTACCCGCAGCGACGCCGGCAAACCCGGTGATGCGTTGGCGCGAGTCCTTGGTGCAAATCAGCATCACCGCGTCCAGGTAGCGGGTCAGCACCAGGTTTTTCAGCAACTCGATGTAACTGTCTGGCAGAAAATCGTGGGTGGCCCGCACCGATGCCTCCCAGATGCGTGCCAATTCGGCGTAATCGCTGATTTTAGGTGTGTGGATAACCGAATGCTGACGCATGCCCGCTGCCCCTTTGCCTTGATGTGCGCTGATGGGCAAAACGATAGACCTAAAAAAGCCCCGCATCTTGTCCAGAGGCAGGGCTTTTTCAAAATATTACACGTCAGTCACGCTTCTCGGCCCACAGGTCGTATTCGTCGGCGTCCGTCACGGTGCACCAGACCTTGTCACCCGGCTTCAAACCGCTGGCATCGTCGATAAACACGTTACCGTCGATCTCCGGGGCATCGAAGAAGCAGCGGCCGACCGCGCCTTGCTCGTCGACTTCGTCGATCAGCACTTCGATTTCCTTGCCGATGCGCAATTGCAGGCGCGCCGAGCTGATGGCCTGCTGGTGCGCCATGAAACGCTCCCAACGGTCCTGCTTGACGTCGTCCGGCACCACGGCCAGGTCCAGCAGGTTGGCCGGAGCGCCTTCCACCGGCGAATACTGGAAGCAGCCGACGCGGTCCAGTTGGGCCTCGGTCAGCCAGTCCAGCAGGTACTGGAAGTCTTCTTCGGTTTCGCCGGGGAAGCCGACTATAAAGGTCGAGCGAATGATCAGCTCCGGGCAGATCTCGCGCCAGTTCTTGATGCGTGCCAGGGTCTTGTCTTCGAAGGCCGGGCGTTTCATGGCTTTCAGGACTTTCGGGCTGGCATGCTGGAACGGGATGTCCAGGTACGGCAGGATCTTGCCGGCGGCCATCAACGGGATCAGCTCGTCCACGTGCGGGTACGGGTAAACGTAGTGCAGGCGCACCCACACGCCGAGGCTGCTGAGGGCTTCGCAGAGTTCGGTCATGCGGGTTTTCACCGGCGCGCCGTTCCAGAAGCCAGTGCGGTATTTCACGTCGACGCCGTAGGCGCTGGTGTCCTGGGAGATCACCAGCAGCTCTTTCACGCCGGATTTGACCAAACGCTGGGCCTCGTCCAATACATCACCGACCGGGCGGCTGACCAGCTTGCCGCGCATCGAGGGGATAATGCAGAAGCTGCAGCTGTGGTTGCAGCCTTCGGAAATCTTCAGGTACGCATAGTGGCGCGGGGTCAGCTTGATGCCCTGCGGCGGCACCAGGTCGATCAGCGGGTTGTGGTCCTGGCGCGGCGGCACGACTTCGTGCACGGCGTTGACCACCTGCTCGTACTGCTGCGGGCCGGTCACGGCCAACACGCTTGGGTGCACGTTGCGGATATTGCCTTCTTCCACGCCCATGCAGCCGGTCACGATGACCTTGCCGTTTTCCTTGATGGCCTCGCCGATCACTTCCAGCGACTCCGCCTTGGCCGAGTCGATGAAGCCGCAGGTGTTGACCACCACCACGTCGGCGTCCTGATAAGTGGACACCACGTCATAACCTTCCATGCGCAGTTGGGTCAGGATGCGTTCGGAGTCGACCAGAGCCTTCGGGCAACCCAGGGAAACAAAGCCAACCTTGGGGTTGGCCTTTGCGATGGTGGTGGACATGTCTAACCTCGGTATTGAATGACGCCGCCAGTCGGGCACGACAGGGCTGCGGACGGGCACTTGGTGTGCCTCTGATCAAAAAGTGCGCAATTCTAGCGACGGGCAACGCACTTGACCAGCTTTATGCAGGGAAATGCGACGAGTGCTGCGTTGGGTAATTCGCAGAGCCCTTCCACGCTCTCAAGCCCGCACGTCCTGCTCCGTGCGGTGCGCGACGACTTTGGACATGCCCACCCCCAACGCCTGGAGCACTTTCAGCAGGGTGGAAAGTTTTGGGTCGCCGCCGACGGCGATGGATCTGTAGAGATTAGCTCTATTGAGCCCGGTGTTCTGCGACAAGCTGAGCATTCCGCCACGAGCTTCCGCCACTCGACGAATAGCGACAAGAAACGCGTCCTCACCCCCCGCTTCATCGATTTCCTCAAGTGCGACGGACAGATATTCCAGGGCAAATGCTTCGTCGTCTCGGAGCATTTCAAGAACACTCTCTTCATGAGAACGAGTACGAATGGTCATTTTTGCTGCTCCTTGTAGGATTTCCAGAGAGCCTTGGCCTGATCGATGTCGTTCTGCTGTCTGGCCTTTGAGCCACCACCCAACAGGAAAACAATTTTTCGATCCACGATTGCGTAATACACGCGAAACCCAGGTCCGAAGTCGAGCTTCATCTCAAAGACCCCATCACCCACCGGCTCCGCTACGCCAAAGTGACCAAGTGATGCTCGGTCCACTCTGGTGGTGATTCTTGCTTTTGAACGGGTGTCTTGCACGGTGTCCAGCCAAGCTTGGTAGATGTCTACGCCGTTGACTGACAGGACGTGTTTCACTTCGTACATAAGGAATGTACCTTAAAAGAGACAGGTCGATGATTGAGTTTTTGTATCGACTGCGCGCCGCAGGGGCACGATTGATGGATCAGGTAAGCCGGTCAAGGAAACCCCGCTTGCACCGCTAAAGGCAGCATTGCTAAGCCGGGCCCAAAATATACGGTCGGCCGTGATGCGCTCAATGCAGGCAAAAAGTCCCCAAAATGCCTTGATCTCTTTTAATGACGGCAGAAAACGCCACCCTTATCACTTGAGCAGGGAAATGCGACGAGTGCTGCGCTATGCTTCGCGCCGTTGCACATGGGTAGAACCCCTGGGTCAATAAAACGTCTGTTACGAGAAGTAAAACAGCGCATGCTAGGGTCAGCTTAGGCGCGTTGTTTATAAAAGACCTCAGGTCAAAGGGCAGGAGTGGTTGATGGGTCACGCGAGTAGTCAGGCAGCAGGTGCCGAGCATTCAAACGCCAAGCCGATTGGCATGCTGGTGGCAGCGGTCGGGGTGGTTTATGGCGATATCGGCACCAGCCCGCTCTACACCCTTAAAGAGGTGTTCAATGGGGGGTATGGGGTTCAGGTCAACCATGACGGGGTGCTGGGGATCCTGGCGCTGATCTTCTGGTCGCTGATCTGGGTGGTGTCGATCAAGTACATGCTGTTTGTACTGCGTGCGGACAACCAGGGCGAGGGCGGCATCATGGCGCTGACCGCGCTGGCGCGCCGGGCGGCGGGGGAGCGCAAGAAGCTGCGCAATTTCCTCGTGGTCTGTGGCTTGTGCGGGGCTGCGCTGTTCTACGGCGACAGCATGATCACCCCGGCGATTTCGGTATTGTCGGCCATTGAAGGTCTGGAACTGGCGTTCGATGGCCTGGATAAATGGGTCGTGCCCATCGCGCTGGTCGTGTTGGTGGCGTTGTTTCTGATCCAGAAACACGGCACCGACCGCATCGGCAAGCTGTTCGGACCGGTGATGGTGACCTGGTTCCTGGTGCTGGGTGGCCTTGGTGTGTATGGCATCACCCTGCACCCTGAAGTGCTCAACGCCTTGAACCCGATGTGGGGCGTGCGTTTCTTCGAGGCTCACCCAGGCATTGGCGTGGCGATCCTGGGTGCGGTGGTGCTGGCTTTGACCGGTGCCGAGGCGCTGTACGCAGACATGGGGCACTTCGGCCGCAAGCCCATCGCCCGCGCCTGGTTCATCCTGGTGCTGCCGGCGTTGGTGCTCAATTATTTCGGCCAGGGCGCGATGCTGCTCGGCGATCCGGAAGCTGCGCGCAACCCGTTCTACTTGCTGGCGCCGAGTTGGGCGCTGATCCCGCTGGTGGTGCTGTCGACCCTGGCCACGGTGATTGCGTCGCAGGCGGTGATTTCCGGTGCGTTCTCGTTGACGCGCCAGGCGATCCAGTTGGGTTATATCCCGCGCATGCACATCCAACACACGTCCAGTGCCGAGCAGGGCCAGATCTACATCGGCGCGGTGAATTGGTCGCTGATGGTCGGCGTGATCCTGCTGGTGCTGGGCTTCGAGTCCTCCAACGCACTGGCGTCGGCCTACGGTGTAGCCGTGACCGGTACCATGCTGATGACCACGATCCTGGTGTCGGCGGTGATGCTGCTGCTGTGGAAATGGCCGCCGATCCTGGCCGTGCCGGTATTGGTCTGCTGCCTGCTGGTCGACGGGCTGTACTTCGCCGCCAACGTGCCGAAGATCATCCAGGGCGGCGCCTTCCCGGTCTTGGCGGGGATCGTGCTCTTTGTGCTGATGACCACGTGGAAGCGCGGCAAGCAGTTGCTGGTCGAGCGCCTCGACGAAGGCGGCCTGCCGTTGCCGATCTTTATCAGCAGCATCCGTGTGCAACCGCCGCATCGCGTGCAGGGTACGGCGGTGTTCCTCACCGCGCGCCCGGACGCCGTGCCCCATGCGCTGTTGCACAACCTGCTACACAACCAGGTGCTGCACGAGCAAGTGGTGCTGCTGACGGTGGTCTATGAGGATATTCCACGCGTACCGGCCGCCCGGCGCTTCGAGGTGGATGCCTACGGCGAGGGGTTCTTCCGGGTGATCCTGCACTTTGGCTTTACCGATGAGCCGGACGTGCCTGAAGCGCTGAAGCTGTGCCACCTCGACGAGCTGGATTTCAGCCCGATGCGCACCACCTACTTCCTCAGCCGTGAAACGGTGATCGCCTCGCGCATCAAGGGCATGGCCCGTTGGCGTGAAGCGCTGTTCGCGTTCATGTTGAAGAATGCCAACGGCAACCTGCGGTTCTTCAAGCTCCCGGTCAACCGCGTGATCGAACTGGGCACCCAGGTCGAGATGTAAGCCTGTGCACGACGGGAGCCGGCAATCGGCTCCCGCTTTCGTTCTGAACCCTGTGCAATCCAACGTTGTCGACTAGGCTGTAGGAGCAAGCTTGCTCGCGAAAAACGTCAATTAAAACGCGTTGATCCTGAATACACGCGGCGCCGGTGAGTCTTTCGCGAGCAAGCCTGCTCAGTTAAAAGAGCCCAAAAAGCCCAGAAGAGGTGCGCCATGAGTCAGCTGCTCGAACCCTATACCCTGCGCCAATTGACCCTGCTCAACCGCATCGCCGTGTCGCCGATGTGCCAATACTCCAGTGTCGATGGCCTGGCCAATGATTGGCACCTGGTCCACCTTGGCAGTCGCGCAGTCGGCGGCGCCGGGCTGATCTTCACCGAGGCCACCGCGGTGACCGCCGATGGCCGTATCACTGCCGAAGACCTGGGCCTGTGGAACGACGAACAGATCGAACCGCTGCAACGCATCACGCGGTTTATCGCAGCCCAGGGCGCCGTGGCCGGGATCCAGCTGGCCCATGCCGGGCGCAAGGCCAGTACTCATCGGCCATGGATCGGCAAGCATGGCAGCGTCAAGCCGGAGGACGGCGGGTGGGTGCCGGTGGGGCCGTCGCCGATTGCCTTTGACCCCAATCACACACAGCCCCGGCAGTTGGACGAAGGGCAGATCCAACAGGTGATCGCCGACTTTGTCGCCGCCGCCAAGCGCGCGCTCACGGCCGGGTTTGAAGTGGTGGAAATCCATGCGGCTCACGGTTACCTGCTGCATCAATTTCTCTCGCCGATCAGCAATCAACGCCAGGACCAATACGGCGGCTCTTTTGAAAACCGTATCCGCCTGGTGCTGCAAGTCACCGAAGCCGTGCGTGCGGCCTGGCCTCAGGACCTGCCGCTGTTTGTGCGGGTGTCGGCCACCGACTGGGTGGAAGATGGCTGGAACCCTGATGAAACCGTGGAATTGGCGCGCCGCTTGAAGGATTTGGGTGTGGACCTGATCGACGTGTCCTCTGGTGGCACCGCCGCCAATGCCGAGATTCCGACGGGGCCTGGCTACCAGACGCGCTTCGCCGAACGGGTACGCAAAGAGTCAGGCATCGCCACCGGCACGGTGGGCATGATCACCGAACCGGCGCAGGCTGAGCACATCCTGCGCACCTGCCAGGCCGATATTATCTTCCTGGCCCGTGAACTGCTGCGAGACCCGTACTGGCCGCTGCATGCCGATGATGACCTCGGCGGGCGCAAGGCGACCTGGCCGGCGCAGTATCAACGGGCAACCCACCGAGACCAGCCGATTCATGAGTCTGACTTGAGGGATTGATCCGCCTCGCGCCGCACTCGAAACCCACCCTGAACCGGTGGGTTTTTTTGCATGATTCTGTGGGAAAAGTCCGTAGGTGATTGTTACTCAAGAGATTTTTTAAGTGAATGCTCTAAAAAAATCCCACACGTGACCAGATTGTTTCTACGCTTAGGGTAAGTCTGATTTCTGGCCCAGGGAGTCAGTCCGTTTGTCCGCGCAGGCCTTGTGCTTAAGGGGATGCAGGTGATGGGCGCCAGGAGTATTTGATCGATATCAGGAGAAACAGTCCATGGCCAAGTCCTATGGTGTTGCGGGTGCAGTGGTGTCTTTTCTGGCCCGCAGGGTGTTCATGCGTGGCTGCAGGTTGAGTTCGGACGAGGCTGAATTACTCGCGCAGTATCGCGCCCTGAACGAGAGTGACCAGGTGGCGATGCGGTATCTGATTGGGGCAATGAAGAGTGTGTCGCGGTTCTGAGGCGGGCATTTGAGTCCTGTGGGAGCGAGCAACCTCGCTCCCACAGGTGGCATCACGTGTATTTACGCGCCTCGGGTGCCGGCGGGAAGTACTGATACAGCCAGGTTTCACTCAAGGTGCGGTCCTGGGTGCGGATGAACAGGCGCAGTTCCACCGGCTCGACGCTGTCGCTGGTCGGGTACCAGTCGAACAGGATCCGATAGCCCTTGATGTTGTCGAGCACCAGCACGCTGAAGTCTTTCACTTCGCCGTGGGAGCAGGTCACCACCGGCTCGATCCCGGTGCCGGCCGGCAGGCGATCGAGGCCGCCGCCCTTGAAGTCCACGGCAAACCGACGCGCCCACACCTCTGGGTAATGCTCGCCCGGTGCCCAACCTTCAGTGAAGCCGCCCATGCCCGAACGGGTCGCGTCGACCTGTGCCAGCGGCGTGCTCACCGGTGGCAACGCGCTCCAGTAGAGCTTGTAGCCATAGTTGAGCGAATCGCCAGGCGCCACCGGTTTTTTCGGTGTCCAGAAGGCCACGATGTTGTCCAGGGTCTCGCCGGTGGTGGGGATCTCCAGCAGGTCGATCGAGCCTTCGCCCCAGGCGGTAGTCGGTTCTACCCACAGGCTTGGGCGCTTGCTGTACCAGTCCACAGTGTCCTGATAGCTGGCGAACTCATGGTCGGTCTGCACCAGGCCGAAGCCTTTCGGGTCGGTGTCGGCGAATGCGTTGAACTGCAGCTTGGCCGGGTTGTTCAGCGGGCGGCAAATCCACTCGCCATTGCCACGCCACATCGCCAGGCGATCCGAGTCGTGGATTTGCGGGTGGATGGTGTCGCACATGCGGCGTTCGTGGGTGCCGCAACTGAACATGCTGGTCATCGGCGCGATGCCCAGTTGTTCGATGGCGGTGCGCGCATTGATGTTGGCGTCGATCGCCATCACCACCTGGTTGGCCTGGCAGTCGATATCGAAGCGATAGGCGCCGGTGGCGCTCGGCGAGTCGAGCAGGGCGTAGACCACAAAGCGGGTGGCGTTCTTGTCCGGGGTCTCGAACCAGAACTGCGTGAAGTCAGGGAACTCTTCGCGCTTCTTCGCGTAGGTATCAATCGCCAGGCCCCGTGCGGAAAGTCCGTACTGGCCGGTGGAATCCACCGCGCGGAAGTAGCTGGCGCCGAGAAACGACAGCACGTCATGGCGATCCAGTTCCGGTGCCTTGAACAGCTTGAAGCCGGAGAAACCCAGGTCGCCGGTCAACTGTTTGGTGTCGACGGTGGTTTTTTCATAGTTGAACAGTGAAGGGCGGAAATGCACTTCGCGGGCTTCACGGGTCTTGGGGTCGACGCTGTGCATGCGCACCGGCGTCTTGAACCCCATGCCGACGTGGAAGAACTGCACGTCCAGTTGGCCGTTCAATTCCTTCCACAGCGAATGGTTGCCGTCGTACCCGATGGCGTTGAAATTCTGCGGGGTCATGGTCGCCAGGGTGGGCGGGAGTACCTGTTTGGTGTCTTTATACGCGGTCCCGGCGAGCTGCTTGGCCTGGGCCTTGAGCGTTTCAAAATCAAACGCCACGGCCTTGCCATCGGCGGCGCGGTTTCCGGCCCAGGCCTGCGCGGCGAGCAGGCCGCTGGCCGACAAACCGGTGTAAGCCGCAATGGCCATGGACGCTTTGAGCAAATTCCTGCGGTGCATAGAGACAACCTGTCGTGAGCAAATCCCGCGCCGTTCCTGGCACGTGCTGGATCAGAAAGTACGGTTCGGACATGCCTTCGGCCAAACGCAACGGACAATAAACAGACGCCGGATAGCTTAAGCGGTTCGATGACGTAGGAAAAATGATTGATAGCGGCGTGATGGCGTTGCATATGAAACAAGGTATTTCTCAGGAGCAGACAGTCCCCCTGTGGCGAGCGGGCTTGCCCCGCGTTGGGCTGCAAAGCAGCCCCAATACCCGACATTCGGTGTGTCTCAAAGAGCACCGCTGCCTCGAAGGGGCTGCTGCGCAGCCCAACGCGGGCCACGCCCCGCTTACCACAGGAAGCCTTCGCCACACTTGGCGTTCAACTCACCTCGCCGACCGCCCGGTACGCCTCATCAATCGCCGCATGGGCGTACGCACTCCACGCCGCATCCGAGTTGGCGATGCTCACGTGCCCCAGTGGCTTGCGCGCCAGGTTCATCAGCGCTTCGCTCTCGCCGGCGTTGTCGAACAAGCTGTTGGAAAAGTATGCATAGCCATGGGACCAGCGATTCACCGTGATCCCGAGGATATCGGTCTTGTGGTTGAACCCACCCGGGCCGAGCATGCGTTGCAGTTGGTCACGCAATTGCGTTTCCAATTGCTCGAAGGTCTGCGCATACAACTTGCCACGCCCGGCGCGCGCCTGGTCGCGGGCGTTCATGCCGCTGTTGGGGCTGGTGGGCACGTAGACCATGTGCAAGCCAATCGGCTGCGTCGGGTCGCGCGGGTGGTCGTAGCCGCCCATGCTCACCGGGTAGTCCAGTTTGATGCGGCTGTACGGTTGGGTGGCCGCGTAAATCTCATGCACCCCAAGTTTCTGGAACGATTGCCAGTTGCGGATCACCACCTTGGTGTACACCAGCGGGAATTTCACGTTCTGGCTCAAGGCGTGGGCCTGGGGGGCCGGCAGGTCCTTGAGCAGGTACGGGATCATCATGTTGTAGCAGGCCAGGATGCAGCGTTTGCCACGCACCTGTGTGAGTTGTCCGCCACGGCTGTAGCCGATATGCACGCTGTCGCCCACGTTGCGCACGCTGACCGCCGTGCTGTTCAAGCGCACCCGTACTGGCGCCTTGGGTTGATCGAGCTTGGCGTAGTCAAACGCTGCCAGCACGATATCGTCCATGGTGTGCCCGGGTGCCACGCCGGGGACCAGGCTGCGCACCAGCAGGCGTGCGAGTGACGCGTTGCCATCCGGGAAGTGGTAGATGTAGGGCTCTTCCATTTCGGCAGCGGCTTCTTCGCTGATTGGTGCCAGGTTCATGCCGCCGAAACCTGGGAATCCCACGTTATAGGCGTCGGACGATGCCACGGCATCGATGCTCAAGGCCATGAAGTCATTGGTGCGGCTCTGGAAGTACTTCACCGCGCCTTCCGATAATCCGACGTTCTTCAGCAGGAAATCGCGGTAACTGGTGACCGCCAGGTAGTCGGCCTTTTGCTCGGCCGTCTTGCCCGGCAGGTAATCCTTGGGCGCCGTGTGCAGCTCGATCAACGCCTGACGGTCGGCGGGTGGCAGCGGGAAGTCATTGATGAAGTCGCTGATGGAGCGCGCATGCAATTGGTCGGGCGCGATGTCGTCGGCGACCATCGGCGTCGGGTCGCCGGTCACCAGTTTGTCTTCGCCAAAGTTCTCCTTGTCGAAGAACACCCCGCGCGACAACCCCAGGCCCGGGTAGAACTGGCGGTCGAAGGCGGTCTCGAAGCGCTTGATGTTCACCCCGAGTTTTTTCAGCAGGCCATTCACTTGCTTGCTGTAGAGGTGGTTGGGCGACTGGAACGCCTCGCTGCCGCCGTAGCCGATGATCATGCGGCCACCGGCCTGGAATTCATTGCGCTTGGCATGGCCGCCGAAGTCGTCGTGGTTTTCCAGGATCAGGATCTTCGCCTTGGGGTGCTTCTCGCGGTAGAACCACGCCGCCGACAGACCACTCAGGCCGCCCCCGACCACCACCAGGTCATAGTTCTCGGTGATCGGCAGTTTGTCGGTGTCGAAGACCTTCTTTTCCCAGCCCATCTGGTGCGCCACTTCGAACGAGCCGACATGGCTGCCGCGCAGGCCGGTGAGGGCGGGCGGGTAGTAGCGGCCGTCGGGCGCGGCCTGGAGGATTTGCAGCGGGGTCATGCCGGCGGCAATAGTGATGGCGACGCCGTTGAGGAAGTCGCGGCGGGTAATGTCCATGGGAACCTACGAATTATTTATTGTTATGAGGAGGTCCCCTGTGGGAGCGGGGGGGGGCCCGCCGACGGCGGCGGACCCCCCCCCCCCCCCCCGGGCCGCCCCCCCCCC